>CAJMPM010000212.1 GCA_905215225.1 uncultured bacterium | reverse complement strand
GTTGGCGGTGTTGGCTCCGTTTACGATGGCAGTTTCCAGGGCCCTTACTGCGAGCATGCCCAGCAGGTCTAGGGGAATGGCGGCGCTTGCCGGGGCGCCCAGTTTGCCGCTGGCAAGGGTGTAGATAGTGTCGCCGTCGTTGGTGGTGTGCGTGGGACGGATGGCGTGTGCGTAGGCGTCTGCGGCCATCTGGGAGACCTTGGTGGCCTGGGCCTTAGTGAGCTCCACGTTGGTGACGATACAGCTGATGGTGGTATTGGTGCGGTCGAGCGGCATCTGCATGGATCCGGCGGCGGCAAAGGCTGCGAGTTCCATGTCGACGATCTGGTCGCTATCGGCTGCGGCGCGCATACCGGCGACCCACTCGCCGGTGAAGGGGTCGACAACGTTGCCGCAGGCGTTGACCGAGACCACGGCGCCCACCTTGATGGGGCCGAGAGCCAAAGCGGCAGCGCCAAGGCCGGCCTTCATGCAGGTAGCGGGGCCCATGAGCTTACCCACGGTAGCGCCCGTGCCGGCGCCCACGTTGCCCTGCTCGAGCGTGGTGGGGGTGTTGTCGAGTGCCTCACGCACGGCGGCGATGCCGGCCTCGATGTCGGGGCGCACGGTGGGGTCGCCAAAGGCGAGGTCGAAGATGCAGCTGGAGCACACGATAGGCACCTGAGTGGGGCCGACGGGAAGGCCGATACCGCGGCTCTCGAGTTCGCGGGCTACGCCGCTTGCGGCTTCGAGGCCAAAGGCCGATCCGCCCGAAAGGCAGACGGCGTGGACCTTATCGACGGTGTTTTCGGGGCGCAGCAGGTCGGTCTCGCGCGAAGCGGGAGCGCCACCGCGTACGTCAACGCCACCAGTGGCACCCTCGGGCGCCACGATTACGGTACAGCCGGTGCCAGCCTCCTCGTCCGTATAGTTGCCAAAGCAAAAGCCATCGACGTTGCAGACATCGATGGCTTCGAGCAGTGTGTCCATATTTTCTCCTATCGGTTTTCCGCCGGGCCTTATGCCCGGTCGGGATCCGTACGGTACGGCAAAATTGTAGGCGCTGGGGGATACCCAGCGCCAGATGCAATTACGAGAGTTTTTTAATCGCGCGTGCGACGCGGGCGATAGGCAAGCCCACCACGTTGTAGAAGTCACCCGAAATGTCGTGCACGAGCATGCGGCCGCCTGTGCCCTGGATGCCGTAGGCTCCGGCCTTGTCCATGGGTTCGCCGGAGGCAACATAGCGCTCGATCTGCTCCTCGGTAAGCTCATAGAACGTCACGTCGGTCACATCGACAAACGACAGGCTCTCGGCGGCATGCGGGGCGGCAGTATCGCCTGCCTTAACGATGCAGACGCCGGTTGCGACCTGGTGCGTGCGGCCCGAAAGCTCGCGGAGCATGGTGCGCGCCTCGTCCTCGTTTGCCGGCTTGCCCAAAATCTTGCCATCGAAGGTGACGATGGTGTCGGCCGCGACGGTCAACTCATTGGGCTCGGCATGCTCGGCAGCGACGGCAGCGGCTTTGGCACGCGCCAAGCGCTCGACGAGCGTAAGCGGAGCTTCGCCATCAAAAGGCGTTTCATCGATGTCTGCGGGAATTACGCGAATGTTATAGCCCGCCTCGCGCATCAGCTCTATGCGGCGCGGCGATTGCGAAGCCAAAATCATAGTTGGATGCCCTCGGCGACCTTCTCGACGGCCTTCTCGCCGGCGAGCGTGCGCAGCAGCTCCAAGGCAAAGGGGAGTGACTGTGCCATGCCGCTGGCAGTGATGATATTGCCGTCTTGCGTGACCTTCTCGCCGGTATAAGCTCCCTCGGGGAAGCTCTTCTCAAATCCGGGGAAGCACGTGGCGCGGCGTCCCTCGAGTAGACCAAGCTCGCCCAGGATAAACGGGGCAGCGCAGATGGCGGCAACGTGCTTGGTCGCGGCGAAATCGCAGACTACGTCGCAGACGCGCTGGTCGGTGCGCAGGTTGGTGGCACCGGGCAGGCCGCCAGGCAGTACGACGCAGTCGTACTCGTCAAAGTTGATTTCGTCAAAGAGAGCATCGCAGGTCACGGGAATCTGCAGCGAGCTCACGACCTCGCGCGTGGGCATGATCGAGACGAGCGTGGCGCGCACGCCGCCGCGACGCATGACGTCGACCATGGTCAGGCATTCAATCGTTTCAAAGCCATCGGCGGCGAGAACGGCAACGCTGGGCATGAGAGTTCCTTTCGTAAGGCGGCATACAATTAGCCGTCTTATACCCCGAAGACATGCGCTTGCCACGCTCGATTTCCCAATGTTTAAAAAGGGACGGGGATTAAATAATCATTCGGTACAAATTGATTATTTAATCCCCGTCCCAGAAAAATCATCGGGCGTGGTCTTGGGCAAACAGTCTAGTTGTGCTTGAGGTGGACGACGGTTTCGCAGTGGAAGGTTTGCGGGAATAGGTCGACCGGCGTGATCTTGACGGGGGAGAAGGTGCCTTCCTCGACAAAGCGCTTAAGGTCGCGTGCCAGGGTGGCAGGGTCGCAGCTCACATAGGCGACATCGCGGGCACCCGCGCTGGCGATAAGGCCGACCGCCTCGGGGGCGAGGCCTGCGCGCGTCTGGGCGACCACCTAGATGTCGGCATCCTGGTCGGGGAACTCGCGCACCGCGTCTCCGCCGATGACGTCGACGTTATCAAGCTTGTTGATTTCCAGGTTACGGCGTAGATCGCGCACGGCGGGGCCGTAGGCCTCGACGGCAGCGACAAAGTCGCAGCGGCGGGCGAGCGGCAGGGTAAAGGTGCCGGCACCGCAGTACAGGTCCACGGCAAGCTCGTCTTCCTGCGGGTCGAGCGCTTCCATGACAAGATCGATCAAAATCTCGGCACCCTTGGTGTTGACCTGGAAAAAAGACGGGGCAGACAAGCGCATCTGACCCTCGGCGATATTCTCGGTCCATGAGCCCTCTCCGGCGAGCATTTCGACCTTGGAGACACGGC
>CAJMPM010000211.1 GCA_905215225.1 uncultured bacterium | reverse complement strand
ATGCCCATATCGCAGGAGCCCTGGACGGTGTGCTGACCACGCACGGGCGCGAGGCCGGAATTGGGTTTGCCGATCTGTCCGGCAACGCAGGCGATGGAGGCGATGGTGTGCACCGTCTTCAGGTTCTGCTTCTGCTGGCATACGCCCATACCCCAGCCAATGATGGCAGAGGGCTTCGCCGTGGCGTACATCTCGGCAGCTTGGTGGATCAACGCGGGCTCGACACCCGTGATGTCCTGTACGGATTCGGGAGTGTAGTTCTTGATGGTCTCCCACCACTCGTCAAAGCCGTTCGTGTGCTCGGCGACGAATTCCTTGTCGTAGAGGCCATCGTTGACCAAGCAGTTGGCAAAGGCGTTGAGGAACGCGACGTTGCAACCGTTCTTGATCGGAAGGTAGAGATCGGCGATACGCGCGGTTTCGATATGGCGCGGGTCGGCGACGATGATCTTGCAACCCTTTTCTTTGGCTCGCACGATACGCCTTGCGACGATGGGGTGCGAATCGGCAGGGTTATAGCCGAAGAGGAAAATGCAGCCCGCATCCTCCATACCGGGGATGGAGCATGACATGCAACCTGAACCAACCGTGTCCATCAGACCGAGGACAGTAGGGCCGTGTCAAGTACGGGCGCAGTTGTCCACGCTGTGGGTGCCGATGCACGCACGCGTAAACTTCTGCATATCGTAGTTCGCCTCATTGCCGCCGCCTCGCGAAGAGCCGGTGGTCATGACAGCGTTAGGACCATATTCGTCAATTATGGCCTGCATCTTAGATGCGGTGAAATCCAGTGCCTCGTCCCAGCTTACGCGCTCAAGATCCGCGCCCTTGGTGCGACGGATCATCGGGTGCAGTACGCGAGGAGTCAAGATCTTGGTGTCGTTGATGAAGTCGTAGCCGCTCATGCCCTTAAGGCACAGCTCGCTCTGGTTGGTGATGCCGTTGAGCGGTTCGGTACCCACGACCTGGCCGTTTTGGACCAAGAGGTTAAACTGGCAACCGGCGCCGCAATACGGGCAGATCACTTTATGCTTCTCCATGACACCCTCCTTCCTTTCTCTGCTACCGAATGCTCGGTACGTATTTGACAATCATTGGGCCTGTCGCCCCGACGCTTACGCCTCGTTTTCGATGGTGGCGCGGGCACGCTCGGCAGTCAGTTCTGCCAGGCGCTCCTCGTCTACCAGGGTGAGGCCCTTGGTCGGGCACGCCTCGGCACACGCCGGACCGCCGAGACGGTCCACGCACAGGTCGCACTTGAGCACGAAGCTCTTGGTCTGCGAACCCACACGCACGTCGCCCATCAAGACGGGGACCTGCGTGGTCGCCACGCTCACGGCGCCAAAGGGGCAGGCCATGACGCAGCTCTTGCAGCCGATGCAGTTGTCCTCGTTGACGCCGATGCGATGGTTCTTTGGATCAAAGAACAAGGCGCCCGTAGGACAGGCCTTCGCGCACGGAGCATCCTCGCAGTGATGGCAAGCCACCGGTGCGGAGATCTCGTACGTACGCGTCACGCGCAGGCGCGGCGCGGCGATGTTACCGGGGATGTCGTGCGCCTCGATACACGCCGCCATGCAGGTTTGACACCCAATGCAGCGCGAAGAATCGGCTACGACTCGTTTATTGCACATGTTGTTCACTCCCTCCTGAATCCCATGCCGGAGAGACCCTGTCGACGTTGCCCCGGACCGCCCGTGGTCCGGCATCGACGTATCGAGCGCATGCGGCGAAACAGGCACTTCGATAGAATTCCTCCAACGATATACAGGTTAAATATACGCAGTTGCAGGTGGCAAACTTGAGCATAGACCCTGCAATACGGGTGTATTGCAGGGGTTTTGGCAGGTTGGAATTATTCTCTAGAAGCTATAAAGGTGAGTGTATTACATGCGTACACCTCTGAGATTTTTACGCGCTCTCATTTTGGATGTACTACGTTTGTATTCGTATTAATGATTATTTACTTGAGTGAAATAAAGTAATGGTTATAAGATTCTAAGATGTCGGTATATACCGCATTTGACCGACTATATTGCACGCTAGCTAAGGGAGGGCAGTGATGTCATCGACGCAAAAAAGAGCCATCCTGCAGGTGCGCATTCGCGAAGAGGACAAACAGCATGCCGAGCGCCTCTACGACGCCATGGGCACATCGCTTGCCGAGGCCGTCCGTCTATTTGTCGCGCAGAGCATTTTGATGCGCAAGCTTCCCTTTCAGCCGGTCGCCGTGCGCTCAAAGGACGGCACAGCCGCCTATGGATCGCTCAAAGCATATGGTGACCCCAATCGCCGCTCCGAGGAGCGCAATGCCTGGATTGAGTACCTTGCTACAGAAAGCGACGATTCGATTTTGGGTCCCGAGGAAGTAGATATCCATGAGTAGCACCATCATCGACGAGACCGTCATCCTACGCTACCTGCTTAACGACGACGAGGTCCTGTCACCGCGTGCCGCCAAGGTCATCGCCACGCGCACCGCTCGCGTCTACCCCGAAATCATCACGCGCGTCGTGGTCACGCTGCGCGACGTCTATAAGGTTCCCCGCGTTGAGATTGCTACGGCCATGAAGAGGTTGCTCGATGACGTCATGGTTGACGAGCCCACCGTTGTCGCCCTTGCCGTCAAACTCTTTGGCAAGACCCATATGGACTTTACCGACTGCCTCCTCGCAGCCCGAACCGCCATCTACAACGATGATGTCGTGAGCTTTGGCAAGCCCATCATCCAAGGCATGATCGATTACCGCCGCAAGCGCCAACCCGCGGCCGACGCTCGCGACCGCGCCGCCGAAGCCCGCAGTCACAGCACCGACTCCACCATCGACAAGCTCCGCCACCAATCCCGCCACTAACCGACAGGCAACGGCATCGCCCGCCCCTCAGCCCCATCCCCTCCTAAGTTGCGGTGAAATACGGACTGTTTCATGCCTTTAAAGGCCTCGATAGTCCGTATTTCACCGCAACTTATTGAAGGTTGGCT
>CAJMPM010000210.1 GCA_905215225.1 uncultured bacterium | reverse complement strand
TCTTATTTATCATTATATTTATTAATTAAACGACGGAACACGACGCTGTCGTACGAATGTCAACGGTGTTCGCATGGTCGATGACCGCTGATATAGTTGCCTTCGATAAGAAAAAAGGAGGGTGCGCACATGCCGCAGACGACATACATTCGCCGCGTTGCCGCGCGCGCCCTGTATATGGCTCGGAGCCGCATATGAACAGGTATGTTCACGGCTCCGGGAGAGACGACGCACAGCTAAATAATCGACCGCAAAGCAGGTTCCCCAAAATTCCGGGTTTAGGCGCGGCTGGGTTTTCGCCACCCACCGTGCAGCAATACCGTAGCTATTCATTTTTGGTTCGAGAGGGGAACCGTCATGGCTGAAGAATTTGATTTCCATCCGATGTGGGAGAGCCTCGGCATGAATCTTGCCGACCACGACATGCTGCTGGGTGCCGTGGGCCAGATGTACGGCGATATGTTCCTGACGCAGAATAATCGTCCCAAGTCCACGTCCTACCTGGATTTTGTCGCCACCAACATCCACAGCGGCCGCATTAAGGAGATGCTCGACAAGAAGGAGGCCGGGGAGGCCACCTAGATCGTGGGCTCGTTCTGCGTGTACGTACCCGAGGAGATCGTGCTTGCCTGTGACGGCATTCCCGTGGGCCTGTGCTCGGGTGCCGACTGGGCAACCGACAAGGTCGAGGAGCACCTGCCGCGCAACACCTGCCCGCTCATCAAGAGCTTTGCCGGCTTTAAGCTGGGCGAGGTCTGCCCCTACATTGAGTCGAGTGACCTGGTGGTGGGCGAGAACACCTGCGATGGCAAGAAGAAGGCTTATGAGTTTTTTGCCACGCAAAAGAACATGTACGTCATGGATATTCCCAACGTGCACGACGAGTCGACGCTCGTGACTTGGAAGGCCGAGGTCAAGAAACTCGCCGCCAAGATCGAGGAAGAGTGCGGCGTCACGATTACGTCTGAGCGTCTGAAGGCCGCCATCCACGCCGTCAATGAGAAGCGTCGCGCCCTGCAGCGCCTCGCTGCCACGCGCGCTGCCGACCCTGCACCTATTAGCGGTCTCGACAGCCTGCTGACCGTTCAGGCCGCCTTTATGGACGACACGCCGCGTCTGACCGGAGCCATCAACGATATGGCGGCTGAGTGCGAGCAGCGTGTCGAGGCCGGCGAGGGCGTGGCGCCCAAGGGGACCAAGCGCATCCTGTACACCGGTACGCCCATGGCCGTGCCCAACTGGAAGCTGTTCAACCTCATCGAGAAGGCCGGCGGCGTTGTGGTAGGCGAGGAGTCCTGCACGGGCTCGCGCTACTACAAGGACCTGGTCGACGAGTCCGGCGAGACGGTCGACGAGATGCTCGACGCCATCGCCGAGCGCTACTTTAAGATCAACTGCGCCGTCTTTACGCCCAACGACCAGCGTATGAAGGACATTGTCCAGATGGCCAAGGACCTGCATGCCGACGGCATCGTGGACGTGGCTCTGCAGTTCTGCACGCTCTACGAGATGGAGTCGTTTGCCGTGGAGAAGGCTGCCGAGGAGGCAGGCATTCCGTTTATGCACATCACGACCGACTACGCCGGCGAGGATGCGGGGCAATTGCAGACGCGCATTGAAGCTTTCTTGGAAACCATTTAGGGCTATCCGTCCCGGCGGCTTCCCCAGGCACCCGATCTTGCCGTTCAAACCGTCGCTTGCGTACCAAAGTACGCGGCACTTCTCTTTCACGGCAACCTCGGGCACCTGGGAAAGCCGTTTCCTTGGTTGGTTAAAAGGTTTAGGAGTTATATGCCGGAAAATATTGAGCAGCCGTTGCCCAGCACGTTTGAGGAGTTCAACGAGCAACGCAAGGCGGCGTTTATTCGCGTCAAGGATTATAAGCAGGCGGGTAATCGCCTGGTCGGCTTTTTGTGCAGCTATACGCCGCTCGAGATCATCGATGCCGCGGGCGCCGCAAGTGTGGCCTTGTGCGGTACATCCGACGAGGTGATTCCCGAGGCCGAGAAGGTGCTGCCGGCAAACCTCTGCCCGCTCATCAAGTCGACCTACGGTTTTGCCTATTCGAAAAAGTGCCCGTTTACGTACTTTAGCGACATGATCATCGGCGAGACCACCTGCGACGGCAAGAAGAAGATGTACGAGCTGCTCAACGAGCTCAAGCGCACGCACATTCTGCATCTTCCGCAGGGTCGCGATCGCGCCTACGAGCGCGAGGGCTGGTACGAGGAGTGCCGCCTGCTCAAGGAGGAACTCGAGAACTTCTACGGTATTACGATTACCGACGACGACCTACGTGCTGCCGTCCGACGCCGCAACCGCTTGCGTGCAGCCCAGCTCGAGATGTTTGCGCTGCAGGCCAACCAGCCGGCGGCCATGAGTGGCGTCGACCTGATGAGCACTATGTTTGCCGGTACGTTCAGCTTTGATATCGAGGCCTATACGCAGCAGCTGGAGCAAAAGGTTGCCAAGCTGCGCGAGGCCTACGACGCGGGCGAGCGCCCGGTCGCGGCGGATGCCAAGCGCATTCTGATCACCGGTTGCCCGGTGGGCGGTGTGATCAACAAGATCGGTCGCACCATCGAGTCCAACGGCGGCGTGGTCGTGTGCATGGACGACTGCTCGGGCGAGCGCACGGCGGCCATGATGATCGATCCGGAGGCTCCCGACATTCTGCGCGCTATCGCCGACCGCTACCTGGACATCAACTGCTCGGTCATGACGCCCAACGACGGTCGTATGGAATACACGCTGGCCATGTGCGAGAAGTATCACGTCGATGGCGTAGTGGAGAGCGTGCTCCAGGCGTGCCACACCTTTAACGTGGAGAGTGCGCGCATGCAGGAGGCTGTCGAGGGTGCGGGTATTCCGTATATGAAGATCGAAACCGACTACAGCAACGGTGACATGGGCCAGATCGAGACGCGCATCGCCGCCTTCATCGAAACCCTCTAGCTTTCTCAGGCACCGGATCTTGCCCCTCAAACCGTCGCTTGCGTACCC
>CAJMPM010000209.1 GCA_905215225.1 uncultured bacterium | reverse complement strand
CGCTGCACGCCGCCGAGATCGAAGACAAGGGCAAGATCAATGCCGACCTCATCGAGCACGTCATCACCCCGGTCATGACCGCCGAGAACATGCCGTGGGACAACGCAGACATCTACGTGAACCCCACCGGTCGCTTTGTCGTGGGCGGCCCCATGGGCGACACGGGCCTCACCGGCCGCAAGATCATCGTCGACACCTACGGCGGCTACGGCCGTCACGGCGGCGGCGCCTTTAGCGGCAAGGACTGCACCAAGGTCGCCCGCTCCGCCGCATACGCCGCTCGCTGGGTCGCCAAGAACGTCGTCGCCGCCGGCCTTGCCGACCGCTGCGAAGTCGAGCTGGCCTACGCCATCGGCGTGTCCAAGCCGCTTTCGATCATGGTCGACACCTTTGGCACCGCACATGTTGCCGAAGACAAGATCGTCGAGGCCGTGGAGAAGACCTTCGACCTGCGCCCGGGCGCCATCATCCGCGACCTGGACCTGCGCCGCCCCATCTACGAAAAGACGGCAGCCTACGGTCACTTTGGCCGCGAAGACCCCGACTTCACCTGGGAGAAGACCGACCGAGTCGAAGAACTCAAAGCAGCCTGCGGCCTGTAAGCCAGCGAAAAAAGCTGCAGCCACATAGAAACGCACAAAAAGAGGTACCGGAACAACCGGTACCTCTTTTTATTAACCGGTGGCGAAGATGAGTTGACATGGGACGCAGAACAGGTCCCCAGCTGATGAATTTTGCAGCAAGCGTGCCTCTACCATGTATCCTAAGTTCCGAGGGCTTTAGTATTTGGTCGATCGCGAGTTCCGCACGAGCCGGAGGCCACTTAATGTGGCCTCCGTGCGAGCAGGACTGTCCGAGCAGGCGACCAAATACTAAAGCCCTCGGAACGGCGGGACAGAGTATGCCCCGCCCCTCGGGACGACGGGACAAGGCAAAGGAGCAGCCAAGGCAGACAAGCCGCAAACACTAGCTACGACCTCGGCATTCGAGATCTTGGGCCCCGTCATGGTCGGCCCCAGCTCGTCACACACCGCCGGCGCCCTGCGCTGCGCCCAGGTTGCCGCCAGCCTACTGGAAGGCCGCATCACCAAGGTCACCTTTGGCCTGTGGAACTCCTTCGCCCACACCTACCGCGGCCACGGCACCGACCGCGCGCTCGTCGCGGGTATCTTGGGCCTCGATACCGACGACGAGAACATCAAGCAGGCCTTTGACCTCGCACGCGAGAAGGGCCTCGACTATCACTTTGAAATTAAGGGCGACGACGCCTCCATCCACCCCAACACCGTCGACATCGACATGGTCGACGACACGGGCGCCACGGCACAGGTCCGCGGCGAGAGCCTTGGCGGCGGCAAGATGCGCATCAGCCGCATCAACGGCGTCGGCGTCGATATCTCGGGCATGTATTCCACGCTCTTCGTGGCGCACCAGGACGTTCCCGGCGTGCTCGCAGCGCTCACGAACCTGCTCGCCTACGCACACGTGAACATCGCCTTCTGCCGCACCTACCGCACCGAGGTGGGCGGCCAGGCCTATTCCGTCTTTGAGACCGACGGCGCTCCCGACGACACCGTCGTCCCCATGCTGCGCAAGCTCGACAATGTCGATTACGCCACGTTTATCGAGCTCCCGGGCTCGGCCTCGTCGCTCTCCCCCGGCGTCTCGGCCAAGGAAATCTTCGACGACGGCGAGCAGATGCTCGATGCGTGCGCCGAACTCGGTTTGAATATCGGCGCCGTCATGGCCGTGCGCGAGGCGCGTCTGACCGGCGAGGCCCATGCTATCGCAGCCATGCGCCGCGTGCTCGACGTCATGCGCGAGGAGACCACGGCCCCCATCGCCAATCCGCAGCGATCGCTCGGCGGGCTTATCGGCGGAGAGGCCAAGCTCGTCGATGCCACCGGCCGCAACGATTTGAGTGCAAGCCTGATGGGCGTCGTCCAGACCGACGCCGTGGCCCGCGCGATGGCCGTGCTCGAGCGCTCCGCCACGATGGGAGTGATCGTCGCCGCCCCCACGGCCGGCTCCGCAGGTGTCGTGCCGGGCTGTGTGCTGGCGCTCGCCGATCACCTCCAGCTCGACGATGAACAGGTCATGGATGCCCTCTACTGCGCCGCCGCCATCGGCCTCAACCTCACCACGAGCGCCTGCGTCGCCGGCGCCGAGGGCGGATGTCAGGCCGAGGTTGGAAGCGCTGCCGCCATGGCCGCCGCCGCGCTGGTCCAGATGATGGGCGGCACGCCCGAGCAAGCGCTCGACGCCAGCTCCATTGCACTGAGCAACCTGTTGGGCCTCGTTTGCGACCCCGTCGGCGGCCTTGTCGAGGTGCCCTGCCAAAACCGCAATGCCATCGGCGTGGCCGCGGCCTTCAGCTCGGCGCAGCTCGCCCTCGCCGGCATCAAGAGCCTGGTGCCGTTTGACCAGATGGCGCATGTGATGCTCTCGGTGGGCCACGCCCTGCCCGCCACGTTGCGCGAGACGGCCAAGGGCGGCATCGCGCAGGCTCCGGCAGCACTCTCGGCGTGCGCAAAATGCGGAATATGCGGATAGTGAGCAAAAGCGAACGATAGGTGGGACATATGTCCCACCTATCCTTTATCGCCACTGTTTTCGTAACACAAGCAATTGCGTAATCGCTATAATTCAAGCCCAGTTAAAACACGATGAGCCGTAAAGCGAAACTCGAAGGAAATATACACGATGTCGCAACTCGACCGCAGCCAACTGATCCCCGATCCGCAACAGCCCAGCAGGCAGCCCGGAGGCATCCAATCGCCCCGTCCCATCGCGCCCGCCCATGGTCAACAGCACGTCACGGCAAATACCTCCCCGCGCCCCAATCAGGGCAAGCACCAGCAGCGTCAGCAATATCAGCAGCACCAGCAGCGTTCCGCAAATGGCGCCGGTCACAACCATGGCCCTTCGCACACTCGAGTTTACAACAACCGCGGCCCCGCCGACAACCGCTCCACAAAGGGCAAAATGACGGGCGGCAAGACAGCGTTCTTCGTCGTCCTCGGC
>CAJMPM010000208.1 GCA_905215225.1 uncultured bacterium | reverse complement strand
GGCCATGTCGCCCGCGGCGAGTGCCTCCTCGACCTGCGTCATAAATGTTTGCTTGCCGCACCCAATCGCATCGCGCAGCAGGCGATACAGGTAGATGTGGTTGCCCAGCGATAGCGTGGGCCTAACTATTGTCTTGCTCATGGCAAATCTCCTCTTTACACATGTAAAGCATCTTACCATCGCATGGCGTTCGCCATGGCGGCGCCCAAGGCAAACGGGCGCGAACCGCTTTCGATTCGCGCCCGTTGTACAGGTCGGTTATCTATGAGAGGCAAATGTGCTTAGTTGCCCGATGCCGTGCCTTGGCTCGAGTTGTCAGATGCCGTGCCAGACGCGGTTCCGCTCGAGCTGTTCGAGCTGTTGGTGTTGCTGCTGTCTGCTGTGCCCGTTCCTGAAGTGGTGTCGCTTGTCTGGCCGCCCGTGCTCGGCTGTGAACCGTCAGTCGTTTGGCTTGAGTCGGTCGTGCCGGACGGCGTGCCACTGTTGGCCGTAGAGGAATCGGTGCCCTGCGATTGGTTTTGGGTGTTCGAGGACGAATCGGTAGAGGTAGAACTGTCTTGCGTGCCGTCCGCCTGTGCCTGCTGATCTTGCGACTGGGTGTTGACATTTGCATCGCTCTCGGTCGTGCGCGACGAAAGGATCGGCTCGGGACGCTCACCCAGACCCTCGCCGGCGGTGGTGATAAGGATGGCGCCGGCGCAGGCGATGACCGCGACGATGGCGATGGCGATCGAGAAGACGATGACCTTCTTTTGCGTCTGGCTGCGCTCTGCCGCCGCCTTGGCGCGCAGGCTGTCGGGAGCGACGCGCGCCGTGGTTGCGCGCCCCGCAATCTGGCGCATCTCCTGCGCAGTCGCGCCGCCGCCCAGGTGCTCCTCGGCATTAAACTCAACGGGCTCATAGGCGCCGGCGGGGTAGTCGACGTCGGCGTGCGTACCTTTGAGGGCTTTGGCGCTGGCAGAGATAAAGTGGCGGTAGACCTGCGAGGACACAACGGTGATGACCGAGCTCACGGCGGCGCCAATTACTGAACCGGCAATACCAATCTTGGAAGCAAGCGCGACGCTCGTGGCGGCGGCTGCGGCGCCGGCGATGATCTGGGGAATGGAAATGTCATCGAACAGGCCCTTTTTGGGCGCGATGGCCATGGTCTGTCCGATGGAATGGTTTTCGTGAACGCCGTTGATGAGCGCGGCCGGTGTCATGACGCGCGTGCGCGGCGCGTCGGTGTACTTGGTTGTCATACGGGGTCCTCCCGGTGTAAATCTGCTTCGTTTCGTGTAGCCATCAGGGTACCCACCAGATGTGAATCGTACGTGACATTTAACAGATACCATCAACTCATCAATTGCTCACCAAGTTGGTGGGATGCGGTTACACCCGGCGGTTGAACTACAATAGGGCTTGCTAATTGTTGTGAATGGCGTCTACGCACGGGAGCATTCTTATGAATCTTCACCTTTCTCAGTCTGATGGCTTTTTGCGTATGGCGGCGGCGTCGCCGCGGATTCGCGTGGCCGATGTCGAGGGCAATGCCGAGGTTGCGCTGGCGGCTGTTCGCGAGGCTACCGAGCGCGGCGTCCGCGCGCTGGTGCTGCCCGAGCTTAACCTGACCGGCTATACCGCGGCTGATCTGTTCCATAACCGCACGCTGCTGCATGCCTGTGAGGCCGCTCTGGTACATATCCTCGACGAGACTCGTGGGCTGCCGATTGTCTTTACCATCGGTCTTCCCGTTGCAGTTGCCGAGAATATCTACAACTGCGCCGCCGTGTGCTGCGCGGGCGAGCTTTTGGGTCTTACGGCCAAGAAGTATCTGCCCAACTATGGCGAGTTCTACGAGCGCCGCTGGTTTGCTCCGGCGCCCGCAGATCCTGTGTGGGTCGAGTTTGCCGGTCAGGGTCCGGTTCCGCTGGGTTCGGGGCTTGTCTACCGCTGCTGTGATGAAGGTGCCGAGGATATGGTGCTGGGCGTTGAGGTCTGCGAGGACCTGTGGGTGCCGGCGCCCCCTTCGACCGAGATGGCGCTTGCCGGTGCGACGGTGATTCTCAATCCGTCGGCCTCGGACGAGATTATCGGTAAGGCAGACTATCGCCGCAGCCTTATCTCCAATCAGAGCGCGCGCCTGTACTGCGCCTATGCCTACGCGGACGCGAGCGAGGGCGAGTCCACGACCGACATGGTCTTTGCGGGCGAGAACCTCGTCTACGAAAACGGCTCCAAGCTCGCCGCGACCAAACTGCTTACCTGCGATATGGCCATCGCCGACGTTGACCTTGACCGCCTGGTTGCCGAGCGCCGTCGCTCGACGACGTGGACGCGCACCGACGATGCGCCGGAGGCCACGGCCGTTGAGTTTTCGTTTGAGGGCGTGCTGGCCGAAGAACCTGTCCTGCGCGATGCCTGCGATATCGACCGCGTTTTCCCGCGCGCGCCCTTTGTGCCGGCCGACCACGGCGACTTGGCCGAGCGCTGCGAGACGATCCTCGGTCTGCAGACTGCGGGCCTCAAGATCCGCCTCGCCCACACAGGTACCAAGGCTGCGGTCATTGGCCTTTCGGGCGGCTTGGACTCCACGCTAGCGCTGCTTGTGACCGTGCGTGCCTTCGATGCACTGGGGCTGTCGCGCACGGGTATCACGGCGGTTTCCATGCCCGGCTTTGGCACGACGCACCGCACTAAGTCCAATGCCGAGTCGCTCGCTCGTGACTTGGGTGTGAGCTTCCGCGAGGTCTCAATCCATGCTGCCGTGGAACAGCACTTTAAGGATATCGAGCATGATCCGGCCGTGCAGGACGTGACCTACGAGAACAGCCAGGCGCGCGAGCGTACGCAGATTCTGATGGATCTGGCCAACCAGGCTGGCGGTTTTGTCATCGGCACGGGCGACCTGTCGGAGCTGGCGCTCGGCTGGGCGACCTACAACGGCGACCACATGAGCATGTACGCCGTCAACGCGAGCGTGCCCAAGACGCTTGTGCGCCATCTGGTGCGCTATGCCGCCGATGTCATAGGCGGGCGCATTGCCGAGGTCTTGC
>CAJMPM010000207.1 GCA_905215225.1 uncultured bacterium | reverse complement strand
GAATCGCAGGTCAGGGGCTTAACTTTGGGCGCAGTATATTGCACTTTTTGCGGGTATCGTCTAACCTATGGAGCCGCGATTGGGTATTTTGTACGTTCTACGTGCTAAAATGCCAATTATTGAATCAGATATAACCCAACTATTTGGAGGTACGAATGGCACTCCCTCAGCTTACCGACGAGCAGCGTAAGCAGGCTCTTGAGAAGGCTGCTGCCGCACGTCACGCCCGCGCTGAGCTTCGCGAGCAGATCAAGAAGGGCGAGAAGTCCCTCGAGTCCGTGCTCAACTCCGATGACCCCATCGCTTCCCGCATGAAGGTTTCCACCCTCATCGAGTCTCTCCCCGGTTATGGCAAGGCCAAGGCCGCCAAGATCATGGAGGAGCTCGGCATCTCCGCTACCCGTCGCGTCCAGGGCCTCGGCGTCCGTCAGCGCGAGCAGCTCCTCGAGCAGCTGACCAAATAAGTGAGCGCTCAGGATTCAAAGCTCTTTGTTATTTCTGGACCGTCAGGCGCGGGCAAGGGCACGCTCGTCACTCGTGTGCGCGAGCGTCGCTCTAACCTGGGCCTGACGGTTTCGGCTACCACGCGAGCACCACGCAAAGGTGAGGTCGACGGCGTCAACTACTTTTTTCTGACGCGCGAGGAGTTCGACCGCCGCGTGGCAAACGGTGAGTTTGTTGAGTGGGCCGAGGTCCACGGTAACTGCTACGGCACGTTGGTGAGCGAGGTCACATCCAAGCTCGCCTCTGGCGCATCTCTGATTTTGGAGATCGATGTCCAGGGCGCCCTGCAGGTGAAGGAGCGTTTCCCCGAGGCCGTGTTGATCTTTATCAAGCCGCCTTCGCTTGAGGTACTCCGCGAGCGCCTGGTCGGTCGCGGTACCGAGACGCCCGAGACGATTGAGCTGCGTATGGCAAACGCCGCCGATGAGCTTGCCCTTGCCGACCGCTACGACGAAGTCGTGGTAAATGACGATCTCGACCGCGCGACCGATGAGCTCGTTCGCGTTCTCGATATGCATGAAAGGATCTGAGGTCCGTGTCCGTTGTAAAGCCTTGCATTGACGATCTTCTGGAGAAGACCGATCACAACCGCTTCCTGCTCGCTTCGCTTGCCTCCAAGCGCGCCTGCGACATCAATAGCATGCTGCGTGGCCAGCACAACCGCGTGCTTGCCGTCCAGGATGTCGATGACATCACCATCGCGCTCTCCGGCGCCGATACCATCTCGATGGCTATGGACGAGATTGTCGACGGCGACATCTCTTACGACGAGGCCCGTTACGAGAAGGCGCTCGGCCACAAGGTTGCTGAAGCCTAAATGGCGGCTCGCGTCTGCCTGGTCCACTATCACGAGGTTGGACTGAAGGGCAAGAACCGCGCACATTTTGAGCATATCCTCATGGATAACATTAAGGCGGCTTTGGCCGCCTTTTCCGTGAACGCCGTGTCTCGAATTTCCGGTTATATCCTCGTGACCTTTAACGAGCATCAGGCCGACGAGGCGGCGCGTGTCATCCGCACCGTCCCCGGCGTTGCCCGTGTGTCCCTGGCGTACCACACCAACCGCGACCCGCAGGAGTACTGCGCCGCCGCCGTCAAGGCGCTGCGCGAGTTCGGCCCCTTCGATTCGTTTAAGGTGCACGCCAAGCGCTCCAATACCGACTATGAGCTCACCTCGATTGATATCAATCGTCAGGTGGGCGAGGTACTGTGTGAGGCCTTCCCCGATAAAAAGGTTCAAATGCACGACCCTGATGCGATGGTGCACGTGCTGGTGGTCCAGGGTAGCGTTTACGTGTACGCGCGCTCCGAGCGAGGCGTGGGCGGTCTGCCGGTGGGTTCTGCCGGCAAGGTCGTGACGCTGCTTTCCTCGGGTATCGATTCCCCGGTGGCGACATGGATGCTCGCGCGTCGCGGCGCGGTGTGCGTGCCGGTGCATTTCTCCGGCCGTCCGCAGACGCCCGATACGAGCGAGTATTTGGTGCAGGACATCATCCGTGCGCTTGAGCCGGGTGTCCAGATCGGCCGCCTGTACGTGGTGCCGTTTGGCGACTGCCAGCGTGAGATTTCGGTCGCCTGTCCCAGCAACCTGCGCGTGATCATGTATCGCCGCATTATGTATTCGGTTGCCGAGCGCATTGCACACATCGAGGGCGCCAAGGCCATCGTTACAGGCGAATCGCTTGGGCAGGTTGCCTCCCAAACGCTTGAGAACATCATGGCCGTCAACGAGGCCGTGAAGATCCCCGTGTTCCGCCCTCTCATCGGCTCGGACAAGCAGGAGATCATCGCGCGCGCCGAGGAGATCGGTACGTTTGATATCTCGACTGAGGCCGCTCCCGACTGCTGCACGCTGTTTATGCCGCGCCGTCCCGAGACGCACGCTAAACTCGCGGCCGTGCATGAGGCCTGGGAGTTGTTCGATCACGAGGAGATGATCGAGCGCCTGCTCAAGCAGACCGAGTACATCGACTTCGAGAGCAACACGTATAAGGCCCCCAAGACCTTAAAATGCAAACATTCGGAGCTTGCTCCGCGTGAGATTTACCAAGATCACGAATAATGTTGTGTATAGACCGGCGGTGTTTTTGCATCGTCGGTCTTTTTCTATCTGGGCATTTGGCAATATACGGTTCATTTGTTGACGTGTGCCTGAATAAATGGACATTTTCTCGCAAGGTTTTGGTCAGCTTTTGGTTTGACCGCGACAACTGGTGTGGGCGTGCGGAGGCTGCGGCGCTCGTTTCCTGACACGATGGTGTTGGGAGGTGTTTGCTATGGCGCAGCGCGAACATCACGAACGGGTTAAACGTATGGACCGCTGGGCAGAAAAGCTGCTCGGGCATAAGGCGGTGGTCCTGGCGATCCTGGTTGTCATTGCCGCTGCGAGTGGTTTAGCGATGGCAAGTTTTAGTAGCCACTCCAGTAGCGTATCGTTTGAGCGTAGTGTTGAGGCGGGCGCCTCGGATGTGCGCGGGGACGGGGATGCGTCACCTGACGTTGCCGATGAGTCGTCTGCCAAGCGCTCTTCTGCTGCCGAGGTGTACGTC
>CAJMPM010000206.1 GCA_905215225.1 uncultured bacterium | reverse complement strand
CAATTTGATAGTCGGCAAGGCGAAAGACGCCCAAGCCCAAACCAAGCCCGATGAAGCCCATGATGGCTTTGCGGCGAGGCAGAGGCGTGCCTGTGAGCCATTCGGTCGACGAACTCTTGCGCGACCTGGTGTTATGCATTTGAGGGCCGTCCGAGCCGCGAAGTCGCGACGCCGGGTCGTTGCCACGGGACTGCCCGGCGTTGTAAGATTGCCGACCCGTTCCTTGATAACCAGAACGTCCCCGCGACGAGGGACGTCCAGAACCGCGGCCCCCATCGGAACCGCGGCGATAGTCATTTGTCATACTCAGCTACCGTCTTGCTACTGAGCGGTCGCGGTCGCGTTGGCGCCCGCGGCTGCATCCTGCGAAAAGTCAAGTGTAACGCTCTCGCTGGGCTCCACCATGCCATAGGCGCCCGCAAGATCGCGAATACGTGTGTCGGCACCATAGACCGAATGCATGACCTCAAGGTTAGAACTCTCGTCGGTCGCCTTCTCGAGCGTGCTGGCAAGCTCTGCGTTGCCGTTGAGCACCTGGGCCGTGACACCGGCAAGTGCCACGCGGGCGACACCGATCGTCATGAAGACAGCCGCGATGATGCAAACCGTTTTAAGAACGCTCATGAAAACCGGGCTTACCGCCTGGTTTGCCTGACGGCCCGCGCCCGTGTAGACATCAAAGCGCGGCGTGCGCTGCTCACGGGGAGCAACGGGGGCCTGCGGCGTCTCACGATAGGCGGGCATGGCGTTCATATCACAGGCAAGTGCTGCGCTTGAAGTGTTGTAGCCCATGATATGCCGCCTCCCATCCCGAGTACGTTGGTAGTGTGTTTAAGCTTCGTTTATGGTGCGAGCGGGAGGTCCAATATCGCGCGGTCGCGCCTACAGGCGCTGCGCCACGCGGATTTTGGCTGATCTCGCCCGAGGGTTGCGCTCAACCTCATCAGGCTGGGCAACCAAGGGTTTGCGGGTGATGACCTTGAGTATCGGCACGTTGCCGCACACGCACACCGGAATCTCCGGCGGGCACGTGCACCCCTGGCTCATCTCCTTAAAGTGGTTCTTTACGATACGGTCCTCGAGCGAGTGATACGAGATGACGCAGATACGTCCGCCCGGGTTGAGCCACCTGGTGGCGGCATCAAGCCCTCGTTCGAGCACATCGAGCTCGTGATTGACCTCGATGCGAATGGCCTGGAAACTTTTCTTGGCCGGGTGTCCGCCATGCCGACGAGCGGCAGCCGGGATACCCGCCTTGATGATCTCGACAAATTGGCCGGTGGTTTCGATCGGTTCTTGCTCGCGGCGGCGCACGATCTCGCGCGCGATCTGCGAGGCGAACTTCTCTTCGCCGTAGACGCGTAGAATCCGGGCGAGGTCGTGTTCGTTATAGGTGTTGATGACCTCAGCTGCGTTTAAGGTGTTATTACCCGGATCCATCCGCATGTCCAATGGGGCGTCCTCGTTATACGAAAAGCCCCTGCCAGGGATATCGAGTTGCGGTGACGAAACGCCCAAGTCAAACAGGAAGCCATCGACCCCGGGCACCTCGGCCGAGCAAAGCAGCTCGTCCAAGTCGCCGAAGTTGCCCTTTAACAGCCGGTGCGGCACGCCGGGAACCTCGCGGTCCAGACGGGCGCCAGCGGCCTCGAGGGCCATGTCGTCCTGATCGACGCCGAGCAAAAGGCCCGTCTCCCCCACCTGCGCGGCCATCTTTACCGAATGGCCGGCACCGCCAAGGGTGCAATCGCAGACAACGGAGCCGCTCTTGAGCTGCAGCGACTCAAGCACTTCGCCGAGCATGACAGGTTCATGCCGATATTCTTGTGTCAAGATCCCACGCTCCATCCGTTACCCGTGCCTTGCCCTTACGAGAAGAAGAGGTCCAGCAGGGCCTCATCGTCATCGTCCTCATCGGCCGCGGCGCGATCCCAAACCTCAAGGTGGTCGTAGTTGCCCACAACCGTGACCTCGCGGTCGAGGTTCGCCTGCTTGCGGAGAGACTCAGAAAGACCGATACGACCTGCGCTGTCCACATCCATCGACGTGGTGCGCTTGTTGATCGCCCTCATAAGCTTCTGGTCGTTGATGTCACGCGGGTTAAAACCCTCGTGGCCCTCACGACCCGCGAAGAGTCCTTCGACCCACTTATCGAAGGCCTCGGCTGAGACCACGTACAGAGCATCGCCATCCAGGGCTTTAAACACGCGAACGTGCTCTCCAAGCTCCTCGCGAAGGGGTGCGGGCAGGGACAGACGACCTTTTGCATCGAGATTGCGCTCGTATGCACCAGTCATTCCCATGTGCGCCCTCCCCTCGGTTACTCAGATGGCACGTACGCGGGGAACCACCCCGCCTGTCGACGTCATCAATAATATGGGGAACCGCCCCATTTTTCAACACCTTACCCCACCTCTTCCCCCACCCTACCCCACCACTCCACCCCCTAACTATTGGGCGCCACCCCCGAGCATATGTTCGAAAACACAATATGTTGTGTTTACAGCAAAGGCGGGATGCCACCTGTGGCACCCCGCCTTTCAACCTCAACCTTCAAGTTGACCTTGAGGCGATTTTTGCGTCCTTTTACATGGCGTTCACATCGCCCCCAAACTCCCCCACCCAAGGCACGTGCGGCCCACCACCGCGACGCCAAGTGGCGAAAAATGGGACGGGCCCCAGATTGCCCATGCGCGCGCAAAAGCACGCCGCAGCAATCTGGGGCCCGTCCCCAAATACCTATAAATATGCAGGCCAGCGATGTGTTAACGATGCGCCAGCGGATGCGCCGCCAGATAGACCTCGGTCAGTTGCGTGCGGTCGACATGCGTGTAGACCTGCGTGGTCGAAATATCGGCATGGCCCAAAATCTCCTGCAGCACACGCAGGTCGGCACCGCCCGCGAGCATGTGGGTGGCAAAGGAGTGGCGCAAGGTATGGGGATGGAGCCCCACCAGCCCCACCTGACGCCCATACCGCTCGCATATCGCATGCACGGCCTGGCGCGACAGGCGACGGCCGTTCTTATTTAAAAAGACCGCCGAGGTCTCGGTTCCGCGG
>CAJMPM010000205.1 GCA_905215225.1 uncultured bacterium | reverse complement strand
GCTCAAGGCTCTTGCAGCTGTGGACAAAGCCGCAACGGATGTCTGCCAGCTTTTCGACAAGAACATAGCACGCGTATATACGAACTTGGGCTGGGAACAGGAATATTTCCTCGTCGACCTGGCGCTCTATAACGCACGTCCCGACCTATGCCTGACAGGACGTACACTCATGGGGCACTCTTCTGCCAAAGACCAGCAGTTGGAAGACCATTATTTCGGCTCTATCCCGCCACGTGTCACTGCCTTTATGAAAGAACTGGAAATAGAGTGCCACAAACTGGGCATTCCCGTCAAGACACGCCACAACGAGGTTGCCCCCAACCAGTTTGAGCTGGCCCCCATCTTCGAGAACGCCAATCTTGCCAACGCCCACAACCAGCTGGTTATGGATTTGATGAAACGCATCGCACGCAAACACAACTTTGCCGTGCTGTTGCATGAAAAGCCATACAGCGGCGTGAACGGTTCGGGCAAGCACAACAACTGGTCGCTTGGCACCGAGTCCGAGAATCTGCTCGATCCG
The DNA here is from genome assembly GCA_905215225.1 of uncultured bacterium. Classification (GTDB taxonomy): domain Bacteria; phylum Actinomycetota; class Coriobacteriia; order Coriobacteriales; family Coriobacteriaceae; genus Collinsella. Next base: position 2,567 of record CAJMPM010000205.1, on the reverse strand, counting down.
GGCGACACCCCGCTCGACAACCTGCAGTTCATCGTCTTCCTCACCGCGGTGATCGAGGCCGTCGATAACTATCAGGAGCTCCTGCGTGCCTCCGTTGCCTCGGCCGGTAACGACCATCGTCTGGGCGCCAACGAGGCTCCTCCGGCGATTATGTCCATCTTCCTGGGCGACCAGCTTACCGAGGTCGTCGAGAAGATCATCGATGGCAAGGCTTCCGTCCATGCCACGCGCGGCGTGCTCGACCTGGGCGCCGATACCCTGCCCAAGCTGATGCAGGACAACACCGACCGCAACCGCACCTCCCCGTTTGCCTTCACCGGCAATAAGTTCGAGTTCCGTGCCTGCGGCTCCGAGCAGAACGTCTCCGACTCCAACCTGGTGCTCGATGCCGCCGTGGCCAAGTCGCTCAAGTCCTTCGCCGACGCGCTTGAGGGTACGCCCGAGGATGAGTTCCAGGACGCCGCGCTCGAGTACTGCAAGAAGGTCCTGACCGACCACCAGCGTATCCTCTTCTCCGGCGATGGCTACTCCGACGAGTGGCCCGTCGAGGCCGAGAAGCGCGGCCTTGCCAACAACAAGACCACGGCCGACGCCCTGCCCGCCTTTGTTTCCGATAAGGCCATTGCGCTCTTTGAGGAGACGGGTGTCCTGACCAAGGCCGAGGCTCAGTGCCGCTACGACTGCAAGCTCGAGAAGTACAACAAGCTCATGAACATCGAGGCTACCACGATGGTTCGCGAGGCGCGTCGTACCTATCGCCCGGTCATTACCGCCTATGCCACCAAGGTCGCTAAGGGCCTTGAGACTATTCGTGCCGCCGGTGCCGAGGCCGCCATGCAGTGCGAGCAGAACACGCTCAACAAGCTCTGCAACGGCATCACCACCATCAACGACTCCATCAAGGCGCTCGACGCCGTGCATCAGAAGGCCGAGGGCCTCGATGGTCAGGAGCAGGCCAATGTGTATGCACACGAGGTCGTTCCCGCTATGGATACGCTGCGCGCCGCCGTGGATGCCATGGAGGAGATCGTGGCCGCCGACTACTGGCCGGTCCCGACCTACGACGACATTCTGTTCTATGTGTAACAGACACGTTTGATTTTGCGTGTGAAGGGGTCTCGCCTGTGTGAGGCCCCTTCTTTTTTGCCGCTTTGACCTGCTTTGAACTTGCAGCCGAGCGGGCGTTTCACGCGGGGCATCTTAAAAGTTGTAACCTGTTTTGGCACGCGGACGTTTCGGCCGTTTGTTCATAAAGGGGAGGATTATCCGATGAAGGTATTCGATATCGTGTTTAGCCCGACCGGCGGAACGGAAAAGGCGTCTGGCTACATTGCCAATGCGTTGGAAGGGGAAACCGTTGCTGTAGATCTGACCGATAGCGGGCTTGGTTTTCGCACGGTTGCGATGACAAAAGAGGATGTAGCCGTGATCGCGGTACCCTCGTATGGCGGGCGAGTCCCGGCTGTGGCTGCGGAGCGCTTGGGTATGATGCGGGGAAACGGTGCGCAGGCGGTTCTGGTTTGTGTTTACGGAAACCGCGCGTATGAGGACACGCTGGTCGAGCTTGAGGATGCGGCAAAGGGCGCGGGCTTTCGGGTGATCGCGGCGGTTTCTGCCATCGCCGAGCATTCTATTGTTCGCCAGTTTGCAGCCGGTCGGCCAGACCCACAGGACGCGGCGCAGCTCGCTGGGTTTGCGAATCAGATTCAGCAAAAGATATCTGCGGGAGATGCTTCTGAGCCGGCTATTCCGGGCAATCGTCCCTATAAGAAGGCCGGGGGCACCGGTATGGTGCCTAAGGCCACAAAGGAGTGCACCGCCTGCGGGGCTTGCGCCGCAGTGTGTCCCGTTGGCGCTATCGATAAAGACGATCCCAAGCGGGTGGACAAAAAGGCCTGCATTTCCTGCATGCGCTGCATTGCCGTATGTCCGTGGGGCGCTCGCGCGGTAAATCCCGTCATGCTCTCTGCGACTACCAAGATGTTGAGCAAAGTTTGTGCCGAGCGGAAGGAGTGCGAGCTGTTTATCTAGCGCAAGGGCATTGAGTACTTTTCGTCTTATAACGGCAAAAAGAACGAACCCGTCGGACCTTACATCCGGCGGGTTCGAACATTTTAAAGTTGGTGCCCCCAGCGGGATGTCCGCGTGCGGCTGGCGCCGCCCGCTTTCGCTGCGTCGCTTCGCTCCTTGCGTGCTGCGCTGGAAAACGCTTACGCGTTTCCTCAGCTCCGCACCCTGTCGGGTTCGAATCCCGGCACATGGGTAGCAAAAAGCCCGTCGCCGCGAGGGCAACGGGATTCTCGTTTCAAATGGTGCCCCCAGCGGGATTCGAACCCGCGATATCCACCTTGAAAGGGTGGCGTCCTTGGCCGCTAGACGATGGGGACAGCGGGAAAGAGTATAGCAGACTTTTTTGCCGGCGCGTATATCGTTGGCAAACTGGAAAACCACCACATAGGAGCTGGCTCTCTATCCCGATCTTCAAATATCTCAACCTGTAACATCTGGGCGGGCAAATCGGCTCTAGCTGTTACAGATCGAGACAAAAGGCAGGCGTCGGGACGAAC
>CAJMPM010000204.1 GCA_905215225.1 uncultured bacterium | reverse complement strand
GAGCGCTACGACGCCGCGCTCGCTATCCTTAAGAGCCCGGCTCCCGATCAGCTGCCCACACTGGGCCTGACCAAGTGGCGCCCGCTCGGTGGCGAGGATCACCTGATCGACCCTCAGACCGTCTACCTGCTGCAGACCGCCTGCCGCGAGGACAGCTACGATACCTTTAAGGAGTACAGCGCTCGCCTGCACCGCACCGGCCGTGCCGTGCGCCTGCGCGACATGCTCGACTTTGATGCCAGCGGCCGTACTCCGGTGGCGCTTGACGAGGTCGAGCCCGCGCTCAACATCGTCCGCCGCTTTAACACCGGCGCCATGTCGTACGGCTCCATCAGCAAAGAGGCGCACGAGTGCATGGCCATCGCCATGAACCGCCTGCACGGCCGTTCCAACTCCGGCGAGGGCGGTGAGGATCCGCGTCGCGAGACCCCGCTGGCCAACGGCGACTCCAAGAACTCCGCGATCAAGCAGGTGGCAAGCGCGCGCTTTGGCGTGACGAGCCGCTACCTGTGCAGCGCCTTCGAGATTCAGATCAAGATGGCCCAGGGCGCCAAGCCCGGCGAGGGCGGCCACCTGCCCGGCAAGAAGGTCTATCCCTGGATTGCCGAGGTCCGTCAGTCCACGCCCGGCATCGGCCTGATCTCGCCTCCGCCGCACCACGACATCTACTCCATCGAGGACCTGGCAGAGCTGATCTTCGATCTTAAGAACGCCAACCCCGGCGCGCGCGTGTCGGTCAAGCTGGTCAGCGAGGCCGGCGTCGGCACCATCGCCACCGGTGTGGCCAAGGGTGCTGCCGACAAGATCTTGATCAGCGGCCACAATGGCGGCTCGGGTGCCGCGGCGCGCGATTCCATTTGGCACGCCGGCCTGCCGCTGGAGCTCGGCCTTGCCGAGGCCCAGCAGACGCTGCTGCAAAACGGCCTGCGCTCCCGCGTGGTGCTCGAGGCCGACGGCAAGCTCATGGACGGCACCGATGTTGCCGTCGCCTGCTTGCTGGGCGCTGAGGAGTTTGTCTTTGCGACCATGCCACTCATCTCCATGGGTTGCCTCATGCAGCGCGACTGTCAGCAGGATACCTGTCCGGCCGGCATCGCCACGCAAAACTGCCGCCTGCGTCGCGGCTTCCGCGGCAAGCCCGAGCACGTTGAGCACTTTATGCTCTTTGTTGCCGAGCAGCTGCGCGAGGTCATGGCGAGCCTGGGCTTCCGCACCGTCGACGAGATGGTCGGCCACCCCGAGTGCTTGCGCCAGATCGAGGTCCCGGGCAACCGCAAGGCCAACCTGCTCGATCTGTCGCCCGTGCTGGCGAGCGCGACCTGTGAGTTCGGTGCCCATATCCCGGGTGCCGACGGCCGCCACTTCCTGCCGCAGATGGCCGCGGACAGCGAGCTCGACAAGACGCTCGACTCCACGTTGTTTGTGCCCTATACGGCCGATGCCCGTGCGCACCTGCGTCCGATTCGCTTCCGCGCCGATATTGCCAACGTCAACCGCTGCGTGGGCACCATCCTGGGCAACGCGGTGACCAAGGCACATCCCGAGGGCCTGCCCGCCGGCTCCATCACCATCGATTGCGATGGTTCGGCCGGTCAGAGCTTTGGCGCCTTCCTGCCGCGCGGCATTACGCTCAACGTGTGCGGCGACGCCAACGACTACTTTGGCAAGGGCCTTTCGGGCGGCGAGGTGTCGGTGCGCCCCAACCCGCATGCGACCTACAAGTTCGACGAGAACATCATCGTGGGCAACGTTGCGTTCTTTGGCGCCACGAGCGGCCGCGGCTTCATTAACGGTCTGGCCGGTCAGCGTTTTGCCGTGCGCAACTCCGGTGCCACCGTGGTGGTCGAGGGATGCGGCAACCATGGCTGCGAGTACATGACGGGTGGTCTGGCGCTCATCCTGGGCGAGGTCGGGCAGAACTTTGCCGCCGGCATGACGGGCGGCGTGGCTTACGTCTTTGACCAGTACGGCACGCTCGATGCCCGTGTGAACCACGAGAGCGTTGAGCTCAAGGCCCCGACGGCCGGCGAGCTGGCACAGATTCGTGCGCTTATCCAGGAGCACGTGGACGCGACGCAGAGCCCGCGCGGCATTAAGCTGCTCTACAGCTTTGAGACGATGAGCAAGCACTTTGTGAAGGTCATTCCGACCGAGTACGAGCGCGTGCTGGCGATTGTCGCTGCGGGCGAGGCTGCCGGCAAGACGCATGCGCAGGCCGAGGAGCTGGCGTTTGACATTGTGACCGGTCGCGCGAGCGCTGCGGATGTCGCTCGCTTCGATGTTGCGGGCGGTGCTGCGGGCGCTGCGTCCGTGGCTGCCAGCTCTGTTGCTTCGACCAAGAAGGAGGCGTAAGTGCCATGGGTAAGCCCGGTGCTTTTCTTGATATCGATCGCGTGACCCACGAGCTTCGCCCCGTGGAGGAGCGCAGCCATGATTTTGACCCGCTGTACGTGGAGCTCGATGACGACGCGCGCCGTGCCCAGGCGAGCCGCTGCATGATGTGCGGCGTGGCGTTTTGCCAGATGGGCGCGAGCTTTGGCAAGGCGCGCCCGAGCGGCTGTCCGCTGCACAACCTGATTCCCGAGTGGAATGAGCTGGTGTACCGCGGCCGTTGGGACGAGGCTGCCGAGCGCCTGTCGCTCACCTCGCCCATGCCCGAGTTTACGAGCCGTGTGTGCCCGGCGCTGTGCGAGGCCGCGTGCAACCTGGGATCGGTCGACGGCCAGCCCACGACGATTCACGATAACGAACGCGCGATCAGCGACCACGAGTGGGCAAATGGCGGTCCGCGTCGCTTTGAGCCGGCGGGGGAGGGCGCACCCACGGTTGCCGTGGTGGGTTCCGGTCCTGCTGGTCTGGTGGCTGCATGGGAGCTCGCCCGTCGTGGCGCTCGCGTGACGGTGTTTGAGCGCGACGACCGCCCGGGCGGTTTGCTCATGTACGGCATTCCCAACATGAAGCTCGAGAAGTCCGTGGTCGAGCGTCGCGTGGCGCTCATGCGCGAGCTGGGTATCGTCTTTGAGCTGGGCACTGACGCTACGAACCCTGCGGTGGCGGCCAAGCTCAATGGCTTTGACGCCCTTGTGATGGCTGCCGGCGCTCGTGGGC
>CAJMPM010000203.1 GCA_905215225.1 uncultured bacterium | reverse complement strand
GGCGTGGCGCACTACCAACATGTGCGGCACCGGTGGCGGCAGGGACTTTTTCCGCTGGGCGAACCATTCCAACGATATGTCCGACCGCGAGTTTGTGACGGCGCTTTCCAACAGCGTGGTCAATAACGTGGCGACCAAGTATGCAAGCCAGCCCCAGTATCACGAGGGTTGGAAGAACCGCTACCGCAATGAGCTCAAGGATTGTCTGGTCTATATTGCCGAGGACGAGGCTGCCGCGGCAGCACCCGCGGAGCCTGAACCCGCGCCCACGCCGGCGCCCGGTCCGAACATGGCGCCCGCCGCTCCCGCCGCACCGACGCCTGGTACCGATGGCGATGTGAGCGATAGTGGCGGTGTGGATGCGCCCTCAACTGATACGGGCAGCAATGATGCCGGTAACGGTGGGGCTACGTCTGGTGGCACCGCGGCCGGTGGCGTTTCTGGCGATTCGTCGACTTCTGGCCCCGACGGCGCTACGGATGGTGCGACATCTGGCTCTACCGATGCGGGCGCTTCTAACGGCGCTGGTGATTCCTCTGCCGATGCTGGGTCCTCTAACGGTTCTGGCTCTGATGCTTCCGAGGGCGGTTCGAGTGAGGTCTCCAATGCCGGCGATTCCTCGACGGAAAATAAGCCTTCTACCAGCGAGCAGCTTGGCTCCATGCTTGGATCGTCTTTGACGGCGGGCATTAACGGTGGCTCTTCTTCTGATGAGGGGGCGTCTGACCAGGGTTCCGGTTCCGATGCCGCCGATGAGGGCGCGAGACAGTCCGACGCCGATGCTCAGAAGGCTGGGGATAAGGGTGGTGCTACTACCACCACCACGACGACCAAGGCCTCGGGTGGCAATATGCCCAAGACGGGTGACCTCATCGTGATGGCGAGCCTTGCCAGCGCAAGCCTGGCCACGCTGGGCGCCACGTCTATTGTGAGCGGTAAGCATAAACTCGATCAGCAGAATAAGGCTGCTGGTGAGGACGGTTCCGAGGAGTAAGTTCCTGGTCGCCTGATAATCTAAGAACTAGGACGGGGTCCGGTGCAATTGCATCGGGCCCCGTTTTGTTGTGCATCGATTAGTTATGCCCCCTCACACCTCATGTTGCTACCGTTGCCCGAAACGTCTGTATGACGGCATAATTGCGGTTGAGTTGCTCGATACAATGGGCATCGTGCTGCGTTTTAGGGAGAAGTTACGGTGTCTGAACAGGCGATTTATGGTGATACTGCCTACTATGGCGTAGAGTTGATCGATCGCTCGGGTAACGGGGCGCTACCGGTCGGCGAACATGACTTTGCCGAGGCCATGGATCGATGCGTGCTAGTCGACAAGACGATGTTTATTGCCGATGTCTTGGATGCTGATGCCTCTGTTGTGGTGTGCTGTCGACCCGAAGGCTTTGGCAAGAGCATGAACCTGTCGATGCTTAAGGCTTTTCTGGAGCGACCCGCGGTCGGGCAGGTCGATCGGGGCCTGTTTGCTGGTTCCCAGATTTGGGATGCGGACGGCGGGCGCTATCGGGACGAGTACGCCTGCTATCCGGTGATATCGCTGGACTTTTCTGGCGCTGCGAGGCATGGCGCCGCTGCCGCCGGTGTCGTGCGCGATGCTCTTTCGGGCGAGTGCGCTCGCCTGTTGGCGCTCTTCGAGGCTCCGGATTTAGCTCGAGATAAGGTGCGTCACATCGAACGTGTCGCGCGTGGCGTGGCGAGCGCGGACGAGGTTGACTCGGTGCTCGATGTACTTATTGAGCTGCTGGAGATGGCCTGCGATGAGCAGGTTGTATTGCTCGTTGATGGGTACGATGCGGCATGGTCGCGCCGTGCGAGCGCGAGGGACGCTTCCGTCGCCGGTCCGGCGGAGCTGATCGATCTCGTGTTGTTCGACGCCATTGCCGCTGCGCGCGATTCGTTGCGGCTGACGTGTCTGATGGGGGAGCGTCCCGGTCCTGCCGAAGCGGCGCTTTCTTCGCGCGGCTGCTCGTATTGTCTGACGACGCCGCTTTCGACCTGGTGTGACCGTTGTTTCGGCTTTTCGGATGCCGAGGTCCAGGCTCTGTTGAATCATGCTGGGCGCGAGGAATACCTGAATGATGCGCGTGAATGGCTCGAGGGGTATCGGTTTGGCAGGGCCTATTGCTCGAGTCCAGAGCGTGTGATCGGTTTTCTGGACCGAGGCTGCACGGCGCCTGTGCGTGCCGATCTGTATGGATATGCCGATTGCCTGAGTAGCGTAGTTGCCGGACGGAATCTCGACCGCCTTTCGGTCTTGTTTGATTTGCTCGAGGCCCATGGGTGCGCTGAGGTCCCGCTTTGTTTGGGCACTGCAGAGCCAGATGTCTCGCCTGACGATGGCTTGTGGACAGCGCTGTATCTGTCCGGTTTTCTCACGACGGATATGACTGAGGAGCCTGAGCATGGCGATCGCCTCCGTGCTTTGCGATTGCCCAATAACGAGCTTCGCCAGGCCTTGCGTCTAGTGATTATTGAGTGGTTTGAGTGCGCCGCAGAAGACATTCGAGACGTCGATGCGTTTCGCGACGGGCTGTGCCATGGGAACGAGGATACCGTGAGGCGGGCGCTAAGCCGCATCTTGGGAGATGCGGGAATCGGTGCGACCGACCCAGATACACCGCTGCCATATCACCTACTCTTGCAAGGACTCTGCTTTGGATTGCCGGGCTATGCCAATCCTGCTTCGAGGCGAAAGTGTGGCGCGGATCGCTGGGACATCCAGGTTTTTCCTACGGGCGCCGTGTTCGACGTAGCAGATACGATTGGCATGCTGGACGAGCGCCCGCTGATAACGATCAACATGATGTATGACCCCGGTGTGGATGCGCTGGGCCTGGAATTGCTGGCCGTGCAGGCGCTGCTCGACATAGAGCGCGACGGCATCGACGAAATCCGTGTGCCACGCCCCGCCATTGGACGCATGCGCTGGGGGATTGGGTTTGATGGGCAGCATGTGGCTACGGTGTGCCAGCGGCTTTAAGCGCCGAGGTGTTTCCAGCTTCCGTTACTTGGTGGCCTTCATGGGTGGCTTGGGCTTCCAGTTGGGGTCCTTGATGATCTTGCGGGCGTCCTTCATGCCGCGGCGCAGCGCCGGAATTCCGGTCTTAAA
>CAJMPM010000202.1 GCA_905215225.1 uncultured bacterium | reverse complement strand
TCTCAATCGAACCGATTATGGGGTTCTTTGAGGTCAACGTTTCAGCCCCGCAAGGAATCGCCGCCAGCGATGACACAAGAGACCAAGCCGAGGCGGACCTCTTCGCCGATGCGATCCAGGTAGCTCTGCGCTATATCCTGAACGAGCACCACGGTGGTCGCGCAGAGTCGTACAACTTGTTCTTCTATCACCTGGGCGGTCGGACCATTGCCAAGGCGCTGCCGCGTTGGGTGGTTTCGCCCTACTTTGTGGGCTATCGTCTGGCCCAGGTCAATGCCGAGACGACGCTCGATATCGATGCTGAGCGCCTGCGCGCGCATCTGGAAACGCTCGTATAGCAAGACTAACACCCGCGTAATGCGGACAGTCTAGCGTGCCATGGCGTCGCGGCCGGCCTCGACCCGCTTGCGCTGGGCGGCGCGCTCCTCGCCGGTCAGACGCTCAAAGAGATGCCCGATAAACGAGGCGAGTATCTGCTGAAACAGCGTTCCGCACATGACGGGAAACACGACTTCGCCTGGAAAGTACTGTGTGGCGATGACGGCGCCCGAAGAGATGTTACGCATGCCGCAGGTAAAGCACATGGTAGTCGTCTCGCTATATGGCAGATGCAGCGCACGGGCGACCAGAAAACCGACGACAAAGCCGCTGATGGCGAAGGTCAAAATAAAGAGGGCGACTTCCAGGCGCATCGCGTTCATGTGCAGGACGTACTCGCTCATGGCGGTGGAGTTGGAGGCGATTATGCCCATCATCATGAACTTGCAGGCGGGCGAGAGCGCGGGGGAGAGCTTCTCGTGTCCCCATCCACGTGTGAGCTCGTTGATCACGATGCCGAGCACGGCGGGGATGGCGATCATAAAGGCCATGTCCTGCATCATGCTCGGCACATCGATCGAGACGGTGGCACCCAGCAAGAGCTTCAGCGTGAGCGGAATCGTCACAGGCGAGATAACCGAGGACGTCAGGATGATGGTGAGCGCGAGCGGGCCGTTGCCGCCGAACATGCTAATCCACATAAAGGCAGTGACCGCCACGGGTACGCTGTACTCGAGCACGATGCCGCAGACAAGGTTGGGATTGGAGCCAAAGAACAGCGATCCCATGGCATAGGCTGCTATGGGAATAAGCACCGCCGAGACGAGCAGCGCCAAAATCAGGTGCAGGGGACGGCGGAACACCTCAGCGACCTGGTGGAAGGTGTTGCTGAGCGCACCTTGGAACGTCATAAAGGCGAAGAGGGCGGGAACGATGGGCTTAAGTACTCCGATCTGCTGGGGAAAGAGCACGCCGAGCGTTACGCAAATCGGAACGATGACCTGCATATGCCCCGCGAGGAACTTTCCCAGTCCAACCCATTGCTTCATATGCCCCGTGACTCCCTTTATCCGCGAACTCGTTTGTATGGATATGCTAGACGCTCGCATGCGTCCGTGCGTCAGAAACGCTCGATTATTTCGAGGCTATTACCGGCATCGTTTACCGAAACCGCGGCGTGCTGCGGCGATTTGCGTCCGCGTTGCACGGTATAATAAATCCGTTCAACAGATCTGCCTGCCGAAGCGGGCATACACAGAGGACTCATCGCTATGAACCGTGAGAGGTATCGCGGCGACCTGCCCCTATCGGGGGTGGGCGCCTATGTCATCGCTTAAGACGACGCATCGCTGGGCGGTCGCTCAGCAAAATCCCGAGCTCGAAAAGGAGCTTTCGGCTGGTCTGGGCATACCCGGGCTGGTGGCGCGCATTATGGTTGCGCACGGCATTACATCCATCGAGGAAGGCCAGCTATTTTTGACGCCTTCGCTCGACCGTGATTGGGCCGATCCACTCATTATCCCGGGCATGTCGGTCGTTGCCGACCGCGTCGAGCGTGCTATTCGCAACCGCGAACGCATCGCCGTCTTTGGTGATTTCGACGTCGACGGTATTACATCGACCTGTCTGTTGACCGAGGCACTGCGCACGTTTGGCGCCGATGTTACGCCGTTTATTCCACATCGCTTTGACGAGGGCTACGGTCTTTCGCGCGCGGCGCTCGACCGCGTTAACGAGCTCGCTCGCCCCCAGCTGATCGTGACCGTCGATAACGGCATTGCCGCCAAGGAAGAGGTTTCCTATCTGGAGAGCCTGGGGATCGATTTAGTGGTCACGGACCATCACGAGCCCTCCGATCAGGTGCCGCAGGGCGTGCCCCTGACCGACCCTAAACTCGAGGATAAGGGCCCCTCGCGTGAACTTGCCGGTGCCGGTGTGGCGCTCAAGCTGGTGCAGGTTTTGGGCGAGCGTCTGGGCAAGCCGTCGTATTGGCGTTCGCTGATTGAGGTCGCGGCACTGGGTACCGTGTCCGACATGATGCCGCTCACGCCCGAGAATCGCGCACTGGTCGCCGAGGGCATCCAGCAGATGCGCGTAACCGCTCGCCCCGGCTATATCGCGCTTGCCGCGCTTGCCAAGGCGGACCTTTCGAGCATTACGGCGGATGGCCTGTCATTCTCGCTCATTCCCCGCTTAAACGCCGCCGGCCGCATGGCCGATCCCAAGCTGGCGCTCGACCTGCTGCTTGCCCGCGATCCTATCGAGGCAAGTGCACTGGCGGCCGAGCTCGAGGAGATCAACCGTCAGCGTCGCGAGATTGAGGCGGAGCTCACGCGTGATGCCATGGCAAAGGTCGAGGAGACCTATGATGGCGGTCGCGCAATCGTCGTGGGTGGCGAGGGCTGGCACGAGGGCGTCAAGGGCATCGTCGCCAGCCGCCTCGTCGGCATCTACGGCGTGCCGTGCCTGCTGTTCACCATCGAGGATGGCGAGGCTCGCGGGTCCGGCCGCAGCGTCGGCCAGATCAACCTGTTCAAAGCAGTGGAAAGCTGCTCGGACATCCTCACGCGCTTCGGCGGGCACGAGGCGGCCGAGGGCGTGCCGCTGCTGCACCGCCTGGGGTTCAAGCCGGTGGCGCTGGCGCTTTCCGACGACTCGCTGTCCATCGGCGATCCGCGCCTCGCCCGCGAGGCGCGCCTGGCGCACGGCGGCGGCGACGGCGGCCGGGAGCGCCCAGATCTTGATCGTCGCGTCGTCGGACGCCGTGAGGACGTGCGTGCCGCTGTGCGCCATCGCGAGCGCGGTGATGACGGTCGCGTGCGCGCGGTC
>CAJMPM010000201.1 GCA_905215225.1 uncultured bacterium | reverse complement strand
CACTTCGATGCTCTTGCTCCATCGTGGCAACTCTCCCACCGGAATGGCGGGAATCGACTCACGCGCCGGACCCGCAACATGAAGGATGTCGACAAGTCGGGCAATCTCCAAAAAGCGAATAACCTCATCGGAGGCGTTAACGAGCGAAAGCAGGCCCTCTCGCCTCATGAGCTCTCTGGCACGTGTAAGCAAAAACGCCAAACCCGTCGAGTCGATAAAGCCCACGGCTTGGCAATTGATGACAACACGACGCACGCCCCGGTCGATCAGATTATCCAACCGTGGGCGCAGCACGGACACCGAGGCGATGTCGACATCACCCGGTGGCGTCAAAACCGCTATGTCATTCCACTCATTCATACGACCATGGTTCCCCAAAAGAGCTCGCTCGATGCATACATATCTGCAGCTGCGCAGATTTTGCCCGTCAAGCGTCGCGGCCTACGATCGGCCCCGTAAAAACTCAAGGGAAACCAGCGCGATGTCATCGTCCAGCGCCGACTCGGTAAAACGGTCAAGCTCGCCCAAGACCTTACCGCAGATTCCCGATACGCCCTCACCCGAGACAGAGAGCAGAAGGTCACGAAGGCGCTGCTCGCCAAAGAAAGCACCTGAGCGATCACGTGCTTCGATTGTTCCGTCGGTATACATAAATAGCATGTCACCAGGAGCGAACGTAAACACGCCCGTCTCGTACACCATGCTCTCAAAGGCACCGATCACGCCCGATTGGCACCCAAGGAGCTCCCCTTCTCCCCCTCGGGTTTCTCCGCCGCCAAGCGGCGTCGACGGGGGTCTAATGACCATAGTGGGAGGATGTCCCGCAGAGCAATAGGTAGCGCGACCCGCTTTAAGATCGATCTTGGCGATAAACGCCGTCACAAACGTCTCGACCCTCGAAAAGCCCATGAGCATGCTGTTAAGGGAGCGTGCCATGCGGGCCGGTCCAGCGCCCTCCCAGGCATATGCCGTCAGGGCCGTCTTGACGAGCGCAGACATCGATGCAGCCTCAATGCCTTTGCCAGACACATCGCCCAGAATCATGACGGCGCAGTCGTCGGGAAGACGGATGAGCGTATAGAAATCGCCGCCGACCAACGCCGAGTTCGTGGCCGACAGGTACACCGAATCGGTTGCGATACCCGGAACATCCCCCAGGGAATTTCTCATGCCGATCTGGAGTGTCTGAGCGATATGGCGCTCCTCGCGCTTTTGAGATTCGCCTTCGTAGATCAGTTCAAAGTCATGCGCCAAGTGCACCAGGTAGTCATATTCAAGATCATCAATCGGCTCTTGGCTGCCATCACGAAGCAGCAGTGCGCGCGTCGTCGGGCTCTTCGCAACAGAAGCAGGAACAATCGCGTCGTTACTGTGCTTGCCATCACCCTCAGAGCGCGGGCGCCCCGCCTCGATGCCGGTGTCGACGTAGAGGCCCTGGCAAGGCAGACCATGCGCCCTAAGCCAGCCTCCCATAGGCATCGATTCGTCAACGCGAGTTATACGGACGTGTTTAAGGTCCTCGGCACTCGTACCGCCCAAAACAGATGCCTCAAAGCCATCAGGGCCAGCCCCCAGACGTGCCGCTGGCGCCGTCGTGGAAAAGAAAAGCTTCTCGGGATCGTCCGGCAAAGCAACGCGACTGCCGCCTTCAAAATCTATGACATAGGAGTCCAGACTGGCGTCATACTCAACAGGGCAAAAATGGCAGTTGAGCATATTGCAGATCTCGGACGATATAGCCTGGGTAGCCGCGGCGGAATCGTCTAGAAAGGTAAACAACTCATCACGTAAGACATTGAGCGAGCGGCCAAGCTCGGCCGTGCGACGAGAGCGAAGGCTCGATGCCATGCCGACCAGCTGGATAGACAGGTAATCGCAAATGACCTCGAGTACATTAACGTCATAGGCGAGCGGTGCTTGAGGGCGTTTCCAACCAACTTCCAGCACGCCAAGAATCTGCGTACCGTAAAAAACGGGAAGACAGATCTCGCTGCGGTACGGAGGCATATCCTGCATGCGCAACAGGTGCTTAGAACGATTGTCCAGGTCCATGAACATACCGGAGGCAGCCCTATCACCCTCAAGGTCCTGTTGAATCGACAAGCGACAGGCACGCGACTCGCGAAGAACATACGTCGGAATGCCAGCGCCATACGGCAAAAACTCAGGCAGGTAGCTGTCGTACAGCTCCTTGGAAACACCGCGAAGTTTAAAACCGCCGCTCTCAGAAAAATAGATAGCGGCACCCGAAGCATCGAGCGTTCCTACAAGCTGGTTCAAAACGGTATCTAACAAACTGGGCAGCTCATCGGAGCCCACCGTGCTCATAATGACCGACAAAGTGCCCGAAAGGCGCTTATTCGCCACTCTAAGCTCCGAAAGCGCACGCTTGAGCTGACGGTCGTGCGAATACTGTTCTTCGATGCTATGGAGCGCCACCAGGACACGTGGCGCGCGGCGCCCAAAGATGCGTGGAGGCGTTACGGAGCCCGCACGAACCAAGACGGGGATAAAGGAGCCGTCACTCAGCTTGAGCATCAGTTCGTTCTCGGAGCCATCAGTTTCAAATGGCAGACGATGTTCCGTCGCACGTTCAAAAGCGGACGAGTACAGGACGTCTTTAACATCTCCACCGATGACGTCGGCGCGTTCCTCGCACATCAAACCAAGTAAGCGATTATTCACATGCAGAATGGTTCCGTCGAGCTCGCAGATGATGACAGCATCGCTCGTGATCTCGACTAGTTGGGCAACGTCTGCCCACTCGTTGCGTTCAAGCGTTTCCATCGTGGACCCCACCGTCTATCGGTAACAAAAAAGCCTCCGAAGAGGCTTCTCAAATGCGATGGTGTCGGAGGCGGGACTTGAACCCGCATGACCAAAAAGCGGTCACTAGCACCTCAAGCTAGCGCGTCTGCCAATTCCGCCACTCCGACATGCTATGTTGTTGATTCACGGTTCGTTTTGTGGGTCCCGCGCGTTCAACGAGGAAGATAATAACCTATGATTCGAGAACTGTGCAAGCACTTTTTTCAAAAAAGTTTACGAATTTGTAAATGCGCTGGTAGATCTATATGTTCGGCTCCGAATCGGTGTTGCCTCCCGGCGTGTACTCGGGCCTGAGCGATATTTTTTTTAGAAAATAGTGCAGCAAAATATAG
>CAJMPM010000200.1 GCA_905215225.1 uncultured bacterium | reverse complement strand
GCGAGATGCCCGGTACGGCCCCGGCTCAAAATCTCATCATCGCGCTCGCCTTGGGCGCGTTTGTCGTCTTTATGGGCTACACGATCCTGACCAGCATGGGCCTGCTCTAACCGATTTGCATCGGGCGTCGTGTCCGAACACTCTGCCCTTGTCCAACCCTCAAATTCTGTACCACGCATCCGAAAGGTCGCCCCATGGCTTTGACCGACATCTCGCATCCCACCGACATCGCAATGCTCACCGATCTGTACGAGCTCACTATGGCCCAGGGCCTGTGGGAGAGCGGCAAGGCCAATGAGCAGGGTTGTTTTACCGCGTTTTACCGCGACCATCCCTTTGGTAGCGCCTACGCCGTCATGTGCGGTACCGCCGAGCTGCCCGAGCTGGTCGAGAACCTGCGCTTTACGCCCGAGGACATCGACTACCTCGCCTCGCTCCAGGCCCCGGCCGGCGGCGCGATGTTCAAGCCTGGATTCCTCGACTACCTGCGCGATTTTCGTGCGCATGTAAACATCGACGCCGTCCCCGAGGGCGAGCTCGTCTTTCCGCGCGAGCCCATGGTGCGCGTCACCGGCCCCGCGTTGGAGTGCCAGCTGCTCGAGACGGCGCTGCTCAACATCGTCGGCTTCCAGACACATGTCGCCACCAAGACGGCGCGCGTGGTGTTGGCGGCGGACGGCCGTCCCGTGGCCGAGTTTGGCCTGCGCCGCGCCCAGGGTCCCGATGGCGGCCTGGCCGTCGCGCGCGCGAGCTACGTTGCCGGCTGCTCCTCTACGTCCAATGTGCTCGCCGGCCGCCGCTACGGTATTCCCGTCTTTGGCACGCATGCGCACAGCTGGGTGATGAGCTTCGATTCCGAGCTCGAGGCCTTCCGCGCCTTTGCCAAGTCGAGCCCCAAGAACTGTACGCTGCTCATCGACACCTATGACGTGCGCGAGGGCTGCGAGCATGCCATTACGGTTGCCAAGGAGATGGAGGCGGTGGGCGAGCGCCTGTCGGCTATTCGCATCGACTCCGGCGTCCTTGCCAAGCTCTCCAAGTATGGTCGCGGCCGTTTTGATGCCGAGGGCCTGCCCTATGTGGGTATCTCGGTGTCCAACGACCTGGACGAGTACACGATTCAGTCGCTGCTCGACCAGGGCGCGCCCATCGATAGCTTTGGCGTGGGTACCAAGCTCGCGACCTGCTATGACCAGCCGGCGCTGGGCGGCGTGTACAAGCTTTCCGCCCGCCGTGCGAGCGAGGCCGACCCGTGGACGCCGGTGGTCAAGCTCTCCGAGCAGCCCTACAAGCGCACGATCCCGGGCGTGCAGCGCGTGCGCCGCTATTACGACGGCTTTGGCGGCCCGATCTGCGACATGATCTATGACGAGGATCATCTGGCGGGGGAGGGCGCCGCGCGTGGCAATACCCTCGTGGCCGTGAACGATGCCGCCCTGGTGACCGACGTTTCCGAGCTTGAGTATCGCGAGCTGCTGGCGCCGATCGTGCGCGATGGCAGTGCCGTTGCCCCGCGCGAGAGCATTGAGGACGCACGCGAGCGTTGCACCTGGGCACTGGACCATCTGGATCCGGTCTACAAGCGCTTCCTGTACCCGCAGACTTATGTGGTGGGCATGGAGCAGGGCCTGGCACAGGTGCGCGACGAGCTCGTGCGCAAGAACATGGCCGCAGCCTCTGCCTTTCCCTGGGCTCACTAATTCCTTGGGCGGTAGGGGCGAGTCACGCTCCCTTGGCCGCCAGCTCGGCCGTTCGCTGAACAGTTGATTGGTTTGACGTATGACGACTTCTTATAAAACGATGGTGGTAAAGATCGGTTCGTCCACGGTGGTGGGCGCCGACGGCAAGGTCAACCGCTCCTTTATCGGCGGGCTTGCCGATCAGGCCGCAGCGCTGCGCAAGCTCGGCTGGCGTCTGGTCGTGGTGAGCTCGGGCGCTATCGCCTGCGGCTATCCCGTGTTGGGCTTCGACCGCAAGCCGGTCGGTGACCTGCCGAGCCTGCAGGCCTGCGCCTCGGCCGGTCAGTGTATCATCTCGTCGGCCTACGACGAGGAGTTTCATGCGCGCGACCTGCTCACCTCGCTCGTGCTGCTCACGCGCCACGATACGGCCCGCCGCACGTCCTACCTGCACGCACGTGACGCCCTGCTGCGCCTGGTGGAGCTTGGCGTGGTGCCTGTTGTCAACGAGAACGATACCGTTACTGTCGACGAGATCAAGTTTGGCGACAACGACACGCTGGCGGCGCTCGTAAGCTGCTTGGTTTCTGCCGATCTGTGCGTGACGCTCTCGGACATCGATGGGCTCTATACCGCCAATCCGCACGAGGACCCAACGGCCGAGTTTGTCCCGGTCGTGCATAAGATCGATGTCAAGATCATCGCCTCGGCGGGCGATTCTTCCACATCGGTGGGCACGGGCGGCATGATTACCAAGATCCGCGCGAGCCGCATTCTGATGACGGCGGGCATTCAGAGCGTGATTTGCTCGGGCGAGGAGCCCGATGCGCTCGTGCGCCTCGCCCGCGGCGAGAGCGTGGGCACGCTGTTCGATCCGCCGGCGGAGCGTCTGGACATTGCGCCCCGCAAGCTGTGGATCGCACTGGGCGACAAGGCGCATGGCTCGGTGACGGTCGATGATGGTGCTGCGAAGGCGCTGGTCAGCCGTGGCTCTTCCTTGCTTGCGGTGGGTATTCGCGAGGTCGATGGCCAGTTTGCCGAGGGCGATGTGCTCGATGTGTGCGACCCGAGCGGTATGGTTGTCGCCCGCGGTATCGCCGAGGCCGATTCGGACGTGCTGGAGCTTGCAGCCGGACGCCGCCAGGACCAGATTGCCGGCAACCGCCTGCTGGCAGACCTGGCCGAGAAGCCCGCGATTCATCGAGATAATTTAATCGTCTTCGCCTAACCAATTGACGCTGCAAACGCCCCTAAGCGGCAATCTGACGTTCAATCGTCGGGCATGACCAAAAGGTCAATGCCCTCCTCTTTCACGTCACCTTGCTCGCTTAGGGGCGTTTTCGCTTTCCGACCTCTACCTGCGGCATTGTTGTTGCCGGCACTTATTCTGCACTAGGGGACGCTCTTTTTGTGCCGGTGGACGGGGACACTCCTTTGCTAGAAGATCTGGCGCAGGTCTCCGCGGTTGAGGGCTTCGTCGAAGAGGTGCTTGAACACCA
>CAJMPM010000199.1 GCA_905215225.1 uncultured bacterium | reverse complement strand
CATGGACATCGACCCTGCCTAGGTAGCTCATTTGGGACGAGGCCCTTTTAGCTACCCCGCCATCCACCCCGCACCTCTTCAATTGCGGTGAAATAGTTCCTGATTTCCGCCAAAACCCCGGCATCCAGGAACTATTCCACCGCAACTTGCCTTGGGATCGGTATTTATCTTGTGCCTACTTTAGTGTCATTTCAAAACTATGCCGGATTACGGGGCTGATTCGGAGACCCCCATCCATACCGGCAATTTTCGTTTTTTGATAAGCCTTCTACCTGCGGTTTTAATTTCGCGATTTTTCCTATGGTCATGTAATACAGGTCCAGCCCCGTAATCCGCCATTCTTTTGAAACCAGCCCATTTGGGACGGGCCTCTTTTGACTCCTTTTTCCTGCACGCTTGCCAGGCTGGCCATGCCAAGGAATGTCCTAAAGTGCCGGCATAAAAGGAACGTCCATATCTGCCGGGCATGGGATACCATGGTGGCACCCTAGCGAAAGGATGTTTCATGGCGCATGTCGATGACCAGCGCGTGGCGCGCGTGCTCGATGCGCTCGAGGCTCAGCACCCCGGCGCGCAGCTGCTCGTAAACGACCCGTGGTCGATTTATTACCTGACCGGCTTTTATGCCGATATGTTCGAGCGTTTTTGCGGCGTGCTGCTCGCACGCGATTGCGAGCCCGTGATCTTGGTCAACGCCCTGCATCAGCTGCCCGAGTATGACAATGCCCGCGTCGCCTACCACACCGATACCGACGTCGTGGCCGACGCCATCGCTCGCGAGGTCGATCCGACCAAACCGCTCGGCATCGACACCGTCATGCGCTCCGGCTTTTTGATGCCGCTTATGGAGCGCCACGCCGCCAGCGAGTTTTTCCTGGGCGACTTTGCCGTCACCGCCGCGCGCACCCACAAGGACGAAGCCGAGCAGGAGCTGATGCGCGCGTCCTCGGCCGCCAACGACGCCGTGATGGCCGACGCCATCAAGCTCGTCCACGAGGGCGTGACGGAGCGCGAAATTGCCGACCAGATGCTCGGTCTGTATCGCAAGCACGGCTGCGAGGGCTTTAGCTTTCCGCCCATCGTAAGCTTTGGCGCCAACGCCGGCGACCCGCACCACGAGCCCGACGACACCGTGCTCAAGCGCGGCGACGTAGTGCTGTTCGACATTGGCGGGCGCCGCCGCAACTACTGCTCGGACATGACGCGCACGTTCTTTTGGGGCGAGCCGGAAGAGGAGACGGCACGCATCTACGACATCGTGCGCCGCGCCAACGAGGCCGCCGAATCGCTTATCGCCCCGGGCGTGCGTATGTGCGACCTGGACCGCGCCGCGCGCGACGTGATTGAGGATGCAGGCTATGGACAGTACTTTACGCACCGCCTGGGACACTCGATCGGTCTGCAGGACCACGAGCCGGGCGACGTCTCGCTCGCCAACGAACAGGTCGTAGAGCCAGGCATGACGTTCTCCATTGAGCCGGGCATCTACCTCCCCGGCCGCACCGGCGTCCGCATCGAGGACCTTGCCCTGGTTACCGAGACCGGCGTCGAGATTCTCAACGCCTACCCCCACGCTCCGCTCCGCCTAGACTAGCCAATGTGACAAAGGGACAGCCCCTTTGTCACATTGCGATTACGTCGCGCCACAAAAACGGCCTATCTACTACGTTTAACCCGCATGGGTCGACCATAACCGAGTTTTCGCAAAATACGCAAGCCGTCTACCTGCGGTTTTAATTTCGCGATGTTCCGTGTGGTCGAGGGTAACCTGTCAAACGTAGTAGATAGGCCCATTTCGTGACAAGCGAGTCAACTCGGGGTACAGGGCAGCTAAAAAAGCCCCGTCCCAAATTGGCTGCTTTTGAGTTGCGGTGATATACGGATTGTTTGAGGCTTCTGGCTTGTAAAACAGTCCGTATTTCACCGCAACTGATGAGGGGATGGGTTAGCGGAGCAGACCGGCTACTTCGCCGGCTAGGGTGATGGTGCCGGCGGCTACGAAAGGCTCGTCTGCGACATCGAAGGCAGCGAGGGCCTCGGACACACTCGGATATACTCCCGTGAGCTTATCGGCATCAACGAGGGCAGCAAGCTCCTCTGCCGGCAGGGCGCGATCGGAATCGGTCTGGGTCACGACTACGCGCGGAAAGGCAGGGATCAATACGTCAACGATGCCCGCCACGTCCTTGTCGGCCAGCGCGGCACACAGCAGCGTGGGGCGATTCTCCACGCACGGATCGATCTCGTCCAGCGCGCTCACAAAGTTCTCGCAGCTCTGAGGGTTATGGCAGGCATCAATCAGCTTGAGCGGATCGGTCCCCAGCACATCAAAACGACCCGGCGTGGGACAGCCCATAAGCGATGCATCCAGCGCATCGTGGTCGAGCTCGCGACCCAGATACCCCTCGCACAGCATAATCGCGCACGCGGCATTCTGCGGCTGATACGCCGGCTTAACCATGTTCGTCGTATAGATCGCACGCGGCGTGGTGCAGCTAAACTCAACCGTGTCGCCCACATGCGCCGGCACCTTAGTCGTGGCGTGGCTCACCACGAGCGGCACAACGCCGCACTCGCGGCAACGGGCATCCATCACGCGCTGAACGCTCGCCTCGTGCGTGCCCTCGCCCAAAACAACCAAGCGCCCAGGCTTAATAACCGCAGCCTTCTCCCCTGCAATGGCCTCGAGGGTATCGCCAAGGACCTTCGTATGATCAAGCCCAATGCCCGTAATGGCAACGGCGACGGGATCGGTCGCACTCGTAGCATCCCATCGTCCGCCCATGCCAACCTCAAGCACGGCCACGTCCACGCAAGCCTCGGCAAACATAGTCAACCCGGCCCCGGACAAAAGATCGAAGGGCGTAATAGCACGGAGCTCCTCGCCCGCCGCCTCACGACGTGCGTTGAGACGACGACCTGCCTCATACGCCGCAGAGACACCATGGGCAAAAACCTCGTCTGAGACGACCTTTCCGTCAATCTCCATACGCTCGGGATAGCGCACCAGATGAGGCGACGTAAAGAGCGCCGTCTTAAGGCCCTCACCACGAAGAATGGCAGCCGAGAATCGCGTCGTCGAGGTCTTTCCATTGGTACCCGCTATCTGGACGCAATCGTAGAACTCGTCAGGACGACCAAGCTCATCGAGCATCTCGACGACGGTCTCGAGCAGCGGCGTGGAATAACGCGCAATCTTGCCCGTATCGGCCGCAAGTGCAACAGC
>CAJMPM010000198.1 GCA_905215225.1 uncultured bacterium | reverse complement strand
TCTCGGTGGTCGACTAAAATGTTATAAACAAGGCCGCCAAATACATCGAGGCTCACCCCGATGCCACCGTCGACGAGATCTTTGCATTTACGAACTCCGTCATGGACCGTGTGCTGCTGGGCTTTGTTCCTACCGACCTAGCCTTCCTTAAGGCAGGCGGTCGTCTGTCCAACGTGGCATTCCTTGGCGCCCACCTGCTCAAGATTAAGCCCTGCATTGAGGTAACGGGCGGTAAGTTTGTGGCGACCAAGAAGTTCCGCGGCTCTATGCTCAAGTGCGCCCGCGCCTTTATTGACCACATGGTTGCGAAGGGCGAGATTGACTACTCGCGCATTGGCCTGGCGTATTCGGTGGGCCTTTCCGAGGAGCTGCGCGATGACATGGAAGTCTATGCGCATGACCTGGGCTTTAAGGACGTTACCTGGACTCAGGTCGGCGGCGTCATCTCGAGCCATTGCGGCCCGACCGCCTTCGGCGCGGTGCTCACGCTTAAGGCGTAAGGCATGGCGTCTATCGTTTTCTATTTCCTCGGCGGCGGGAAGGTAGTGACAACCTTCCCGCCGCTTTTGCGTGGAGTCAAATAGGACGACCTAATTGACCTCTAAACCGTTTCGCCATCATGCGTATGGGCTAGAATGGCTCTGGCATTTATGTAACTAAAACCAATGAGAGGCAAGGTAGCGGGAATGGCTGAGATGACGCTCGAGGGTGTGGACGCTCGTCCCGAGGACTCCGCGTTTGCCCTGGGCCGCGTACATTCGATTGAGACGATGGGTACGGTTGACGGTCCCGGCATCCGCTTCGTAGTGTTTGTCCAAGGCTGTCCCATGCGCTGCGCGTATTGCCACAATCCCGATACCTGGTCGGTCAACGGCGGCACGATGGTGACCGTCGAGCACCTCATGGATGAGTTCCAGAGTAACCACGAGTTCTATCGCAGCGGCGGAATTACGGTTTCGGGCGGCGAGCCGCTTCTGCAGCCCGAGTTTTTGGCCGACCTGTTCCGTACAATGCACAACAACCCCGATGGCCGCGTGCATACCTGCCTTGACAGCTGCGGATATGCGTTTGACCCCAACCATCCCGAGAAGTTCGATGCCGTTCTCAACGAGACTGACATGGTGCTGCTCGACATTAAGCATGCCGATCCGGTTGAGCACAAAAAGCTGACCGGTTGCGATCCTGCACGTATCTTGGCGTTTGGCGATGAGCTGGCGCGTCGCAGGATAAAGGTCATTATCCGTCACGTGGTGGTGCCGGGCATTACCGACACGATGGAGGAGTGCGAGAAGCTCGGTCGCCTCATCGCTCCATGGCACAACGTGGTGGGCCTGGAAATGCTGCCGTATCACACGATGGGTGTCGTCAAGTACGAGCAACTGGGCATTCCCTATAAGCTCGAGGGCGTGCCCCAGATGGATACCGCGCGCATGCCCGAGCTGCGCAATGCCGTTATGACCGGCATGAAAAAGCGCCGTGCGGAGCTCAGGTCGGCTATCGGCTAACAAGCCATTTTGCCCCTTTATGATACCCGAGCTGTACTGGCCTAACGGCTTGGTGCTGACACGGTTGAGTCAAAATGCTGGTACCATACCGTGGATAAGCAGTTTTCACAGGTTTGGGGGATGGTATGCCTACCATCGCAATCATCGGTGCGCTCGAAAAAGAGGTCGCGCAGATTAAAGAAGAACTGAACGGCGCTCGTGTGTCGCAAGAGGCGGGTTTGACCGTTGTCAGCGGTGAGCTCGACAGTTTGTCCGTTGTCGCTACGACCGCTGGCATGGGAACCGTAAACGCCGCGGCGGCAACGCAGCATCTCATCAGCAAATATGCCCCGCAGGCCGTTGTGTTTTCGGGCATTGCGGGTGGCCTAAACCCTAAGCTCCATATTAACGACGTGGTTATAGGCAAGTGCCTGCGCTATCTCGATACTGATACGGCGCTCATCGCCGAGTCGGCGCCGGGACTCGAGGAGTTTGTCTCGACGCCGGCGTTGGCTGATGTTGCCGCCGCCGTGCTTGCCGAGCATGGATTTGTGGATGCCTCGGCGGATGAGAATTCTGCGGAGAAGGATCCCAAGCAGTTCCTGTGTGGCACTATCGCCACGGGTGACCGCTTTGTTACGGGTGACGCCATGCGTAACGCTGCGATTGAGGCCACGCATGCCGATTGCATCGAGATGGAGGGCGCGGCAATTGCGCACATCGCGGCCAAGAATGGTGTCGATTGCCTGGTACTGCGCGCTATCAGCGATAATTGTGACGAGGCATATGACGCGTTTTGCGAGCGAGAGTTCGATTTGGACGAGTACGCCCGCACCGCGAGCGGCATGACGCTCGATATCGTCCGCCGCATCGCCGCCGCGCAATAGCACGCCCGTTTTGTAAAAACCTACGACCAAGGAGTGTCCATGGCCGATTCCATTAACTACCAGCTTGCCAAGTTTGTTGCCAGCTATGGCAAGGTTTCGCAGATTCCCGAGTCCACCTGCCCCGAGGTGAGCTTTGTGGGCCGCTCCAATGTGGGCAAGTCGTCCATCATGAACAAGCTCTTTGGCCGCAAGAACCTGGTGAAGGTTTCGAGTACGCCGGGTAAGACGAGCAATATCAATTTCTTCGAGGCCGACGATGTGCACTTTGTGGACCTGCCGGGCTACGGTTTCGCGCGTCGCTCCAAGGCCGAGCGCGATCGTTGGGCCGAGCTCATTGGTGACTTCTTCGACTCCGAGCGCAGCTTTAACTTGGTCGTCTCGCTGGTGGACATTCGTCACGACCCCAGCAAGCTCGACCATGACATGATCGACTACCTGCAGGGCAACGAGTTCAACTTTATCGTTTGCCTCACCAAAGCCGACAAGCTCAGCCGCACCCAGCAGGCCCGCCAGGCAGCAGCCATCAAAAAGCAGCTCAACGTTCCGGCCGAGAACGTAATCATCACAAGCTCTCAGACTGGCACCGGCATCGACGAACTCAAGCGCCGCATCGCCGAGGCCTGCCTCTAGTCAGGCTGCAGCCCCTCAAAAGCTCTCATCTATATCACCCCAGTGATAGTTATTGGTAAACTATCACTGGGGTGATATTTTTTAGGAGGTCGATATGGAGCTTTGGCACGGGTCGGAGGTTGTTGTCGAGCATCCATCGTTGGATAAATGCAGGCAATTCAATGACTATGGGCGCGGGTTTTATTGCACGCCACATGAGGATATGGCAATGTAATGGTCTTGCCTGACCGATTCTGATGGCGTTGGTTTT
>CAJMPM010000197.1 GCA_905215225.1 uncultured bacterium | reverse complement strand
CAACGCGGCGATTGTATGTCGTCTGCGGCATGAGCGCACCCTCCTTTACAAGTTGATGTCAACTATATCAACGGGCATCGAACATGCGAACACCGCCGACATGCGTACGACAGCGTCGTGTGCCGTCGTTTAATAAATTATTATCTGTGTTGATAAGAGTTTTTCATCTCTCATTCGACGAACGACAAAAACAAAGCCGCCGAGGCTTATATCCCCGACGGCATTACCCGGCGCTATCGACAAACCAAATGGATCCTGCTGGCATCAAAATGCATGCGCAGCGTCTTGCCTGCTTGCGGTAGCTCGTCGACAGGCATGCCCACTTTGTTGACCTTCCACTGCAGACGCGTGGGCGCATCGGCCCGCGGCGCATCCAACAGCACCAGGCGCTCAAAACGCGAATCGCTCACGCGCGCCACGTGCAGGTCGTAGCTGTTGCGACCCCGCTCAGCACGATTGTCAACATGGAAGTAGCTTGCGCGAATGCCCAGGTACGCCACGTCATCGGGAACCTCGCGACCTGCGTTAAAGGTCATGCCCCAGTCGAGGGCTTCAACTTCTTCGTCGCCGATCTTGCGCGCCCGGCTTGTATTCTTGCAGCCCGTCAGGCGCAGCGCCGCCAGCGTCTGCGGGCGGCGGACCACGTCCTCAATGGAGCCGATCTCCTCAACATGCCCGTCGTGCATCACGCAGATGCGCTGGCACAGGCGGCACGCTTCGTCGATGTCGTGGCTCACGTAGAGCACGGTGCGGTTGCATACATCGAACAGGTCGAGCATGTTCTGCTCGAGTGCGCTCTTAAGATAGGAATCGAGCGCGCTCATGGGCTCGTCGAACATAAAAATGCCCGGATGCGCCGCCACCATACGGGCAAGCGCCACGCGCTGCTGCTGGCCGCCCGAGAGCCGCGCGGGATAGCGGTCGGCAAAGTCGGCCAGTCCAAAGATACTCAGGTAGCGCTCGGCAAGTTGCTTGCGCGCCGCGGCGTCGCCTGCCCCCTCACCGCCAGCGCACACGTTATCGACCACCGTCATGTTGGGAAACAGCTGATAATTTTGGAACATCAGGGCGCACTTGCGCTCCTGGGGCGACAGATTGATGCCCGCGTCCGAGTCAAAAAAGGTCACGCCGTTGACAACGATCTTGCCCTCGTCGGGGGTCTCCACACCGGCAATGCAGCGCAGTGTACAGCTCTTGCCACAACCCGAGGCGCCCAGCAGCGCCACACGCTCCTCGCCGGCCTCAAGCTGCATGTCGAGCATAAACCCCGGAAAGCGCTTTTTGATATCCAGAACAAGCGACATGGCTTATCGACCTCCCTTTGCGCCCGTGTCATCGCGCATGAGCTCGGCCAGCGCCTCGCGATCGATACGCAGCGCATCGCCGCCGACTGGGTCGAGCGAATCGGCCTGGCCACCCAGCTGCTTGGCCTGCTTGCGCTCCGCACGGGAAAGGCCCCGCTCGCGATACTTTTGCGAATGAGCGGTGTACATATTGATGAACAGAATGACCAGGAAGCTGAACGCAATTACGACCACGACCCAAAAGAGGGCCACCGACGTATTGCCGCCCATCCATTCAAAGTAAATCGCAATCGGAATGGTCTGTGTAATGCCGGCATAGTTGCCCGCAAAGAACAGCGTGCAGCCAAACTCTCCCATGGCGCGGGCAAAGGCGAGGACCGTACCGGCGGCAATCGAGGGCCAGCCGAGCGGCATCATGAGCTTGGCAAAGATGCGACGTTCGGACCATCCCAAGGTTCGTGCGGCGTCGAGCATCTGCGTGTCGAGGCTCTCGAAGGCGCCGAGCGCCGTACGATAGACGAGCGGGAACGACACCACCACGGCAGAGATCACCGCCGCGGGCCACGTAAAGACGATCGAGACGCCGTGCGCGATGAGCCACTGGCCCACCCCGGTCGAGCGGCCAAACAGCATGAGGAGCAGAAAGCCGCATACCGTGGGCGGCAGCACCATAGGAATCGTAAAGATCGAATCGAGCAGGCCCTTGATGCGACTCGAGGTACCCATAGTCTCCCACGCGGCGAACAGGCCCAGCGCAAAGGAGATCAGCAGGGCAAGGCCGCTCGTTTTTATGGACACCCAAAACGGGCGATAGTCGATGTCGCCCAAAAAGGAGGCCAGAGAGGTCAAGGGCCCCTGCTCATCCCGCAACACGACAGACGATGCTTCTACCATTTGAGCGCTATCAAGCCAACGCGCGCCGCCCTTGGCATCACCCGAGGCTGATGCAATCACCACATAGCGGTCCCCATCCGCACCGCGCTCGTCAAAGCCATAGGTATACCCGCCGGCATCAAACGTTGTTTCCGCCGTGACATACCAAGGAAGATCCACGTCCCCTAGCTGCGCACCTCCCATGCAGTTTGCGCTGTCGAGTTTACAGACGAGGGCCTTGAGACCCGATACGCACTCGTTATCCTGCGGATCAAATCCATACTTCTCGACCGCCTTGGGCGATATCCACACCACAACGCGATCGGCAGCAGGCGCCACTACAAGGTCCACGTCCTCGTCAACGGGAAACCGGTAGCCCTCAGGCTGGCCCTCCATGGCACGAGCGGTCCCCTTGGCCAGCCGCTCAAAACCCTCGATCCCATAGGAAAGCCCATGAGCGGTCGCAGCAACCTGGGCCCCGTCCTCAGCGTCCCCAGCAAACGCAAATCCCGGCACCCAGCAAAGCGCGAAGGTCAAAGCACAGGCGACAAGCATGCGGAATCCATTAAGCACGAAAAGCTCCAAGCGAATACAAGGACGGAGTGAAACACAAAACGATGGAATTATCGCGCCAAGCCGCACTACTCGGAAAGCTCAAAGCCGTACTTGGCCCAAACCTTCTGGACTTTCTTGTTGGTCAGGCAGAAGTCGATGAACGCCTTGGCCTCGTCGGCATGCTCTGAGCTATCGGCAACGGCACCCGGGTACACGATTGGCTTGTGCGAATCCTCGGGGCACACGAAGGCCTCCTCGATGCCGTCGTAGCGGAAGATGTCAGAGCTGTAGACAAAACCGGCCACGCAGTCGCCTGTGGACACATAGGCAGCAGCGGTACCAACTTTGTCGGCCAGCGCTACCTTGTCGGCGATCTCGGGCGCGTACTCGCCGTCGTCGCCCTCGGTGCCGGTCCCGGCGTGCGGGGCGCGACCAACCTGCTGGAAGGTTATGGCTACGATAACCCCGGCAGTAAGTCGCAGGGCATGAAACAGCTCATGGCCGGGGGCGGTGTCGCATTGGTCGGCAT
>CAJMPM010000196.1 GCA_905215225.1 uncultured bacterium | reverse complement strand
GGGCGGTGTCGAGCTGCGCGAACTCCTGCGCACGCTGGCGCGGGTCGAGCTGCTCGATAATGTCGGCAATGTCGGCAGGGTGCAGCTCGCCGAGCGTCTTATGCGACACCGACAGCTGAATGTTTTTAGTCGAACGGTCGAGCAGGTCCATGTAGGACCAGGCGATGATGTCCTCGCCGAGCGGTTTGCCCAGGTGCTTCATAAAGCTCTCGACGACATGCTCGAGGGCGGGGCTGCTCGCGCGCAGCAGCCCACGGGCGCCAACTTCGGCACCCAGCAGACGCAGCGGGTTTTCGCCCGACAAGGAAGACGTGCTGTCGTTGACGCGCACGACCTTCATGCCCTGCGTGTCGACAATCTGCTTGTTGAGCACGTCGCGCGCGAGCAAGAGTTCGGTCGGCTGCAGGTACGAAAAACGGATTTCGGTGGCCGGCGACTTAAGGTGTACGCCCGTCTCGTCGATACGGTCGACCCATTTGCGCCAGCTGATCATAAACGGCGTCTTGCCGGGTCCGCGGAACGCGAGCGACGTTACGTGCGGAAAAACTTCGCCGGTAGCAATGCCAAAATCGTTCACAACGCCGAGCTTTTCGCCATCGACGTCCAAGACCGGCAATTTGAGCATCTCACTCAGATAATTCAATGGTGCTCCCCATCATTATTCCTCTGGACGCAGCCGCGCGTGCGGCGTCCGGGGGTTTCTGGATATGTATACGCATGCGCGGGCGGTACGCCGCTCGACGCTTACACCCCGTGCATGCGCAAAAAGCACCTGCATGGGGTCATCGACTGTATGGTCGAGGTTTGGATTTCACCTGTAACCTTTCTCTTGACCCTCATTAACCGCAGTAACTATAGCATCAGCATCGCCCTGCGGCATCGAATTTATGCGCTGCACATTGCAGGCATACCAAACGCTGACGTATCCGTGACATAGTCATTGGGGACGTTCTTAAATGACTACCCAATAACTACTCTGTGGTGTCGTTGTCCTCGGCAAGTTGGGGGAACACGGCGCCCTTGGGCATGGTGACCTTCGTCAGCGAGGTGAGCTTTTTGCTCAGCGATGTATCCGTCTTGACCAGATCGCTGAGCGTCACGATTTTGTAGCCGTCGGCAATAAGCCCGTCGATAATCTGCGGCAGCGCCTCGAGCGTCTGCTCGGCACATTCATCGTTATCGGTCAGCAGCACAATGTTGCCCGGCGTCACCGAATCGAGCACCGTCGAGACCTGCTCGTCGGCACCGTTGAGCAGCCAGTCGCCCGAATCGATATTCCACGAGACCACGGCAGACACCAGGTCCATCGCATCAATCCAGTTTTGCTCGTCAAAGGCTGCGTAGGGAGCACGCAAAAGCATCGTCGACGTTCCGGTCGCGGACTTGATCGCCTCGGTGCCCTTCGAAACCTGCTCGCGTACCGCCTCCCGGTCCTGACCCTTGAGCGAATCGTCGCTGTAGCTGTTGGATCCGATCTCGCACCCGGCATCGACCATCGCCTTGGCCGCGGCGGGCGAGGCCTCGGCCGCATCGCCCGACAGGAAGAACGTCGCGGCGACGCCCTTTTCCTTGAGCACCTGCAAGATCTGCTTGGTCGCTCCGCTCGGGCCCTCATCAAACGTCAGCGCCACGTACTTTTCGTTGCCCTTGGGCGCCACGCTCGCGCACTCGACCACGCAATCGGTGGCGGGCACGACCTCGCCGCGGTCCTGCGTCTTGCCCGACTGCTCGCCGACCCACACCTCAGAGCGACCCTGGATACCCCACGTCTTAACGTACTCGATGGCACCCGTGCCCTCGACCTTGAGCTTGGGCTCGATAGCCGTCGCCTGGACCTCATGCTTCTCATACGTGTCGCGGCCGTCTTTGACCGTCACCTTCTCGCCGCCCGTAAGCTCGCGGCTTTTCCACTTGCCCTGTTTTATGCGCTTGCCGTCCACTTTTACCGACAGCTTTTCGCCGCCATGGCGAGTAAGCACGCTGTCGTCAACGGCCAGCAAGTCCCCGGCGTCGTAGGTATCGGTCAGCTCCTGGTCGTCGATGAGATTTTGCAGCGTAGAGCCGACGCGCACCGCAGTCTCCTGGCCGTTGAGGACGACATCCACGCTGCGGTTGACGTAGCCCACGACAGCAGCGATGAACAGCACGAGCGCGCAACCCACGGCGATGAGCGCATAGGGCAGGCGAGACGGACGGCGGGGCGTGCGTCCGTTGCCGATGCGAGCGCTGCGGTCGCTAAAGCCGCGGCTATGGTTGAGATACATCGCGCCGGGCTTACGGTGACGCTTGCGCTGACCGCTGGGCAGCTGCCCCAGGTCGCGGCGCGCCGTCGGACGCGCACCCGAGCGCCCGTTTAAGTTAGATCCGTTTTGGCGCATGTGCCCTCCCCCATAAACGCAGCAAGCCGGAGCAACAGGTCTCCGGCTTGCCTCCCATCAATTGGTACGTCGCTATTTGCTAGCTTTCGACGAGCCACCGCTCGCCTTTTGATATTCGTCCTTAAAGGCCTTGAACATACCGCGCGTCTTGCCGAGCTGCTTGCCCAGCGCGCGACTGCCCTTGTCCACGGCGACCGAACCCTTGTCATCGAGCACCTTGGCGCCCTTCTTGACCTTATCGCCCACCACGACGCTTGCCTCGGCAGCCTTTGCAGCGGCACAGCCCGAATACCCGAGCGACTTGACTTCGTCCGAAACGATCATCGCGCCGTCCGCATAGCCGCGCAGCATCGTGGGCGGCATCTGCGTGTCGCCCACCAGCACACTCGAGGCAGTGCCAGTGGTCACATAGAACGTCTGCACGATGCCCGAACGCGGCTTGAACTCCACATCCGAGCAATAGCCCACGACATCGCCCGACTCCGTGCGCACGTCCATGCCAACCCAGATAATGCAATCATCCAGGTTGATGTCGAGGCGCTTGGCCGCAGCGGCATCGTAGGTGCCCTTGACGTCATCAACCGCGATGGCGCCCTCGTAGACACCAATGGCATCGCGCGCCACAAATCGGTCGGGGCGCTCGATCATGCCCGCGATATCGGACTGGCGCACCATAAAGCCCACCACGCGCGTACCGCCCGGGGTAAAGACCGGAAAGTGAATCTTGCCGAGCTTTTTAGGGCTGCGCGGCGTGCCGTCTTTTTTGGTGCGCTTATCCTCGGTAGGCTTGCGATAGATCTTGGCGCCGACAAAATCCCCGGCGCGCATTATGCCTCTGTCGAAGGCTCCGCGGCCTCGGCGTCGGCCTCGACGGCGTTCTCGACC
>CAJMPM010000195.1 GCA_905215225.1 uncultured bacterium | reverse complement strand
GCAGGCCGCGCACAGGGTTACCTCCCAAATCATTACGCAGGACGGAGGAGTCCCCGCAGCGCGAAGCGCACAGCGGGGACTCCGACATGTCCGAGGACGATTTGGGAGGTAACCCTGTGCGCGGCCGGTGAGACCAAACCCCCGCCATGCTTCTTATGTGCAGCAAAGCTAATGCTGCTAAAATATAAAGCGCTCATGTAGTTTAAACGCACGACGATAAGGAGCACCAGTGGGTAACCACTTCCGTACCTCCGGTGCGGGCGATGACGCCCCCAAGACGCAGCCAGGCGCCGCGGGCACTCGTTTCGCCACCCCGGATTCAGAGGATCAGCTGTTTAGCCCGATCCCCGCACAGCCGGCAGATCAGGCACAGCCGGCGTCAGATCCCTTTGCCTACAATCCCACCAATGATGTCGAGCTTTCCGAGGCCGCGGGTTTTGAGCCCGTGCAGAAGGTGACCGCTCGCGTGGATCAGCCCCAGGCGGACGCTGTCGCGCCGCAGCCTGTCATGGCCGGTATTCCCGACCCCATGGCTCCTGCGACTCCGGCGCCACAGCCTGCGCAGTCCGGCCTTTTTGCCGGTATTCCCGATCCTACGCAGCCCGCGGCTCCCGTAGTCGAGAGCGATCAGGCCGCCGAGGTCGCAAGCCTCGACAATGCGCGCAACAATCCCGACTTTACGTCGGTGTTTGCGCCCATCGATCCGCAGGCCAGCCGCAAGAAGATGGCCAAGCAGGCCGGTGTCGAGCCCGTCATCCTCATGGAGCACGTCACCAAGATCTACCCGGCGCAGCCCAACAAGCCCGCGCTCGACGACATCAACATCGAGATCTATCCTGGCGAGTTTGTCTTCTTGGTCGGTCACTCCGGCTCGGGTAAGACCACGCTGCTGTCGACGCTCAACCGCGACGTCAAGCCGACGAGCGGCCGCATTTTGGTCGCTGGCCAGGACCTCATGAAGATCAAGAACCGCAAGGTTCCGTTCTTGCGTCGCCAGATTGGTGCCGTGTTCCAGGACTTTAAGCTCCTGCCGCAGAAGTCCGCCTACGAAAACGTGGCGTTTGCCCTGCAGTGCATCGGCACGCCCAAGGGCGTCATCCGCCGCCAGGAGCCCGAGGTGCTTCGCCTGGTCGGTTTGGCCGATCAGATGGACTCTCTGCCCGATCAGCTGTCCGGTGGCGAGCAGCA
Source organism: uncultured bacterium (assembly GCA_905215225.1). Classification (GTDB taxonomy): domain Bacteria; phylum Actinomycetota; class Coriobacteriia; order Coriobacteriales; family Coriobacteriaceae; genus Collinsella. The sequence goes on along the minus strand of CAJMPM010000195.1, from coordinate 2,088 downwards.
GCGTGTCGCCGTTGCCCGCGCTATGGTCAACCGTCCGCCGTTGCTTATCTGCGACGAGCCCACGGGCAACCTCGACCCCGCGATTTCGCTGGGCATTATGAAGCTGCTCGAGCGCATTAACCGTACCGGCACCACCGTGATCGTCGCCACGCACGACCGCGAGATGGTCGATAGCATGCACCGTCGCGTGATCGCCCTCGAGGGCGGCCACGTTATCCGCGACCAGGAGAGGGGAGGTTACGGCAACTATGGCACCAACTAACGTGGGCTATTCGCTCAAAGAGGCTATCAGCCACTTCTTCCGTAACTGGACCACCTCGCTCGGCGCCGTCATCACGATCTTCCTTTCGCTGTTTATCATCGGCCTGTTCATTATGGGCTCCGCGATGCTGAACTCCGTGATCGGCACCGTCGAGGATCAGGTTGTCATCAACGCGTTCATTAGTGATGACGCTGATCAGGCCGATGTTCAGGCTTTTGAGGCCGAGCTTAAGACGTGGAATAACGTCAAGTCCGTGACCTATAAGGACAAGGACGACGCGCTGGCCGAGTACACGAGCAAGATGTCGGGCAACGCCGACGCCACCATGAGCGCGCTCGACGGCCAGAATCCGCTTCCGGCCTCGTTCGCGATTGAGATGGACGATCCGTCTCAGGTCGAGAGCACGGCCAAGAAGCTCAAGAAGAACGCCGACTTCCAGAAGATCGCGGACGACGGCGACGTTAACGCGAGCGTGCTGTACGGCCAGGAGGAAGTGAGCCGCCTGTTCCAGGTGACCAACTACATCCGTATCGCCGCCGTGGTGCTCGTCGGCCTGCTGACCTTTATCGCGTTCATCTTTATCAACAACACGATTCGCCTGTCCATTACGGCGCGTCGTCGCGAGATTGCGATTATGCGCCTGGTGGGCGCCAGCAACGGCTTCATTCGCGGGCCGTTCATTACCGAGGGCGTGTTGCAGGCCATTCTGGGCTCGCTGCTTTCCATCGGTGTTTTGGAGCTGCTGCGCAATCTGATGATTCCGCGCCTGCAGGCGAGCGTCGGCTGGATGTCGTTTGCGCTGCCGATGCAGTACTATCTGGTGACCTACGCCGCACTGATTCTCGTCGGTGTCATTATCGGTCTCTTTGGTTCTGCCATCGCCATGCGCCGTTATCTGCGCGTGTAGGCGCTGCGGATATGCCGTCTGCAACGGGTCGTCCCTTTTCGGGGGCGGCCCGTTTTTTGATCCCTAGGGGACGGAGGAAAACGGATCACTTAGGGGGTCGGTCGATTCGAGTGATCCGTTTTCCTCCGTCCCCTAGGGATCATTTGGGTAGACTCTTGGGGTGTAAACGGCAATCGATAGCAAGGAGGCGCCATGGGGCGCAATAACAAGCATAAGCGTGGAGCTCGCAATAAGCGCGGGCCGGTGCGCAGCGAGCGTCGTCCGAGCCTGACTGGCCGCGTGCAGCTCCATGAGCACAGCGCTTATGTCGTGACCGACAACGGCGATTACAAGGTCATGGGTCGCGGTAAGCGTGAGATTATGGACGGCGATACCGTGGCCGTAAGCATCAAGGCGGGACCGCGCGGGGATCGTCGTGCCGTGATCGAGGGCGTTATCGAGCGTGCCACTATCAGCGTGGTGGGTACGTATCAGATGGCCGGCCCGCTTGGTGTGATCGAGCCGCTCGATTCGCGCCTCAAAGCCGATTTCTTTGTTTTGCCCGAGGACACTTCGGCGGAGCGCCTGGGCGTGCGTCCTGGCGATGTCGTCGTCGCGCGCATTCTAACCTACCCAACGCGCTTGGAGTCGGGCACGGTGACTCTTGAGCGCCGTATCGGCGGCGACGATGCGCCCGATCTGGGCGTCCAATATGTTATGGCGCGCTATGGCTATACCGACAGCTACCCCGAGGCGGCGCTGGCAGAGGCAGAGGCGCTTTCGCTCGATGTGGCTGCAGCGCTCAAAGACCCGCTTCGTCGTGACCTGCGCGATCGCTTTGTCATCACCATCGACCCGGTTGATGCGCGCGACTTTGACGATGCCATCTCGCTCGAGCGCACGCCCGAGGGCGGCTATAATCTGGGCGTGCATATCGCCG
>CAJMPM010000194.1 GCA_905215225.1 uncultured bacterium | reverse complement strand
CCACCGACAAGATCATCCTGCTGGGCGGCCGCACCGGCCGCGATGGCATCGGTGGCGCCACCGGCTCCTCCAAGACCCAGAACACCGAGTCCATCGAGACCTCGGGTGCCGAGGTCCAGAAGGGCAACGCCCCTGTCGAGCGCAAGCTGCAGCGCCTCTTCCGCCGCGGCGACGCCTGTCGCCTGATCAAGCGCTGCAACGACTTTGGCGCCGGCGGCGTCTCGGTCGCCGTGGGCGAGCTTGCCGACGGCCTGTATGTCGACCTGGACACCGTGACCAAGAAGTACGACGGCCTGGACGGCACCGAGCTCGCCATCTCCGAGTCCCAGGAGCGTATGGCCTGCGCCGTCGCCGACGGTGACGTCGAGGAGTTCATGGGCTACGCCGCCGAGGAGAACCTGGAGGCGACCGTTATCGCCGAGGTTACCGCCGAGCCGCGCATGCGCATGGCCTGGAACGGTGTCGCCATCGTCGACCTATCCCGCGAGTTCCTCAACTCCAACGGCGCACCCAAGCACCAGGTCGCCCACGTGTGCGCCCGCAGCGTGTGGCAGCCCAGCTGGGCCGGCACCACACTTGCCGAGCGCATGACCTCGCTTGTCACCGACCTCAACGTTGCCTCCAACAAGGGCCTTTCCGAGCGCTTCGACTCCACCATCGGCGCCGCGACCGTGCTCATGCCTTTTGGCGGCAAGACGCAGCTCACCCCGAGCTCGGCCATGGTCGCCAAGTTCCCCGTGGACGGCGAGACCACCACGGCAAGCGCCATGGCATGGGGCTTCAACCCCTACCTGATGGAAGCCGACCAGTTTGCGGGCGCCTACCTGTCCGTGGTCGAGTCCATCGCCAAGCTCGTGGCTGCCGGCTTTGAGCACAAGCGCGCCTATCTCTCCTTCCAGGAGTACTTCGAGCGTCTGCGCACCGAGGCCGAACGCTGGGGCAAGCCCACGGCGGCCGTCCTGGGCGCCCTCATGGCCCAAGTCGACCTGGGTGCCGGCGCCATCGGTGGCAAGGATTCCATGAGCGGCTCGTTTGAGGACGAAGCCGGCGAGCTCAACGTTCCGCCGACTCTGATCAGCTTCGCTGTGGCCGTGGGCCGCGCGGCGCGCGCCGTCTCCCCTGAGTTCAAGGGCCTGACGCACCGCGTCGTCCGCATCGCCCCCGCTACCTACGGTGAGGACTACCGACCCGACGCCCAGCAGTTGCTCGCCGCGTTTGACGCCGTCGAGGCGCTCACCGCCACTGGCGACGCCCTGGCCGTCTCCACGCCCGGCTACGGCTGCGGCGCCGAGAGCCTCTTTAAGATGTGCGTCGGCAACCAGATCGGCATCGAGCTTGCCGAGGATGTGGACGTGGAGAGCCTCTTCACCCCGCTCTACGGCAGCTTTATCGTCGAGCTCGCCGAGGACGCCGAGCTGCCCGAGGTCGCCGACGGCGTTGTCGTCGAGCCCCTGGGCACCACCGTCGAGGGCTATGTCATCGACACCGGCTCCGAAGTCATCGAGCTCGCCGAGCTCCAGGAGGCCTGGGAGAGCGGCATCGAGGGCGTCTTCGCCTACCGCAGCGCCGGCGAGACCCCCGAGGTCGAGACCATCGACTTCCGCGCCAAGGACATCCACGTGTACGGCGGCGCCAAGATCGCCCGCCCGCGCGTGATCATCCCCGTGTTCCCCGGCAACAACTGCGAGTACGATAGCGCCCGCGCCTTCCGTGCCGCCGGTGCCGAGGCCGACACCTTCGTGATCAACAACCTCACGCCCGAGGCCGTCGCCGAGAGCACCCACGAGCTTGCCCGCCGCATCCGTGCAAGCCAGATCGTCATGATCCCCGGCGGCTTCTCGGGCGGCGACGAGCCCGACGGCTCCGCCAAGTTCATCACGGCGTTCTTCCGCGCTCCCGAGGTCACCGAGGCAGTCCGCGACCTGCTCCAGGCCCGCGACGGCCTGATGCTGGGCATTTGCAACGGCTTCCAGGCCCTGGTCAAGCTCGGCCTGGTGCCCTACGGCGACATCGTCGACGCCACGCCCGATGCGCCCACGCTGACGTTCAACACCATCGGTCGCCATCAGAGCCGCCTGGTGCGCACCCGCATCTCGTCCAACCTGTCCCCGTGGCTGTCGCAGTGCAGCCTCGACGACCCCTACACCGTCGCCATCAGCCACGGCGAGGGCCGCTTTGTAGCGCCGCAGGAGGTGCTGGACACCATGCTGCGCAACGGTCAGGTGGCCACCCAGTATGTGGATCTGACCGGCGTGCCCACCATGGATCAGCGCTACAACCCCAACGGCTCTCTGCTGGCCATTGAGGGCATCACCAGCCCGGACGGCCGCGTGTTCGGCAAGATGGGCCACTCGGAGCGCAGCGGCGAGTACCTGTACAAGAATGTCACCGGCGACAAATATCAGCCGATCTTTGAGGGCGGCGTAGACTATTTCAAGGTTTGATGGTAGAATAGAGAAAAACTCCTTCCGTCATCGCTGACGCGATGCCACCTCCCTCTCCGAGGGAGGCTGAAAGGCCCCCTCTTCGAGGGGGCTGTCGCCGGAAGGCGGCTGGGGGAGTTACTTTCAGGAGGAAACAACCAATGTCACAGCATGATCGTTATATCAGCCCCTTCTCTACCCGTTATTCTTCCGATGAGATGCAGTACATCTTCTCGGATGACAACAAGTTCCGCACCTGGCGCCGCCTGTGGGTGGCGCTGGCCCGGGCCGAGATGGAGCAGGGCCTGACCAATATCACCCCCGAAATGGTGGCCGAGCTGGAAGCCCATGTGGACGACATCAACTACGAGGTCGCCATTGCGCGCGAGAAGCTGGTGCGCCATGATGTGATGAGCCACGTTTACGCCTACGGCCAGCAGTGCCCCAAGGCAGCCGGCATCATCCATCTGGGTGCCACCAGCTGCTATGTGGGCGATAACACCGATATCATCGTGATGCGGCAGGGCCTGGAGCTCATTCGCAAAAAGCTGATCGGTGTGCTGGCAAAGCTCTCCCGCTTTGCTGAGGAGTACAAGGACATGCCCTGCATGGCCTATACCCACTGCCAGCCTGCACAGCCCACCACCGTGGGCAAGCGTGCCACCCTGTGGGCCAACGAGCTGGTGATGGATCTTGCCGAGATCGACCACCGCCTTGCCACCCTGCAGCTGCGCGGTGTCAAGGGCACCACCGGCACGCAGGCTTCCTTTATGGAGCTGTTCAAGGGCGATGCAGACAAGATCCGCGCTGTGGATGCTTCCATTGCCAAGGAGATGGGCTTTGCCCCGGATGCCGTGATCCCCGTGTCCGGCCAGACCTACAGCCGT
>CAJMPM010000193.1 GCA_905215225.1 uncultured bacterium | reverse complement strand
ACAACTACCGTGTCCTGTTTTTGCAGGGCGGCGCCACGCTGCAGTTTGCGGGTATCCCCATGAACCTCATGCGCCGCGGCCGCGCCGGCTACGTCGTGACCGGCAACTTTGCCAACAAGGCGTACAAGGAGGCCGCCAAGTACGGCGAGGTCGTGCTGCTCGCGAGCTCCGAGGACACCAACTTCGACCGCATTCCCACCATGTCCGACGTCAACGCGCGCATTGCCGCCGAGGCCGCGGGCGACGGGCTCGACTACGTCTACATCTGCCAGAACAACACCATCTTTGGCACCATGTACCACGAGCTGCCCACTTGCGGCGATGTGCCGCTGGTCGCCGATGTCTCGAGCTGCTTTTTGTCGCAGCCGCTCGACGTTGAGCGCTACGGGCTCATTTACGCCGGCGCGCAGAAAAACGCCGGCGCCGCGGGCGTGACCGTGGTCATCGTGCGCGACGACCTCATCGCCGAAGGCCCCGCCTTTGCGCAGACGCCGCAGTACCTGGACCTCAAGACCCAGGCCGCCAAGGGCTCCATGCTCAACACGCCCAACACCTTTGGCATCTACGTGTGCGGCAAGGTGTTCCGTTGGGTTGAGCAGACCGGTGGACTTGCCGCCATGGCCGAGCGCAACTGGGCCAAGGCCAACCTGCTCTATGACCTGCTCGAGCACAGCGAACTGTTCCATAGCACCACGCAGGCCGACAGTCGCTCCATCACCAACGTTACCTTCCGCACCGGCGACACCGAACTCGACGCGGCCTTTGTCGTAGGCGCTGCCGAGCACCAGATCCAAAACGTCAAGGGCCATCGCCTCGTCGGCGGCATGCGCGCCAGCGTGTACAACGCCGTAACCATGGAAGACGTGCAGGCCCTGGCCTCGTACATGAAGGACTTCGAAGCACAGCATAGTTTGAGCCCGCGATCTAACTAGCCCGCAACGCGCGGGCCGACCAGCCACTTCAAACCACCTGTTTAAACCAAACCTGCTAAGGAGTTTTTCCATGCGTAAGATTAAGACCATCGACGACATCACTAAAGACGGCAAAGTCGAGTTTGGCGAGGGCTACGAGTTTGTGGGCACCGCCGAGGAGGCCGACGCCATCCTGATGCGCTCGACCGACCTGCACGGCTACGAGCTGCCCGAGGGCATCCGCGCCATCGCCCGCTGCGGCGCCGGCGTCAATAACATCCCCGTCGAGGAGTACGCCAAAAAGGGCGTCGTCGTCTTTAACTCCCCCGGTGCCAACAGCAACGCCGTCAAGGAGCTCGTCCTAGGCATGCTGGTGCTCTCGAGCCGCGGCGTGGTGCAGTCGATGAATTGGGTGCGCGACAACGCCGACGACCCCGAGATTCAGGTCGACGCCGAAAAGGCCAAGAAGGCCTTTGTGGGCCGCGAGCTCAAGGGCAAGCGCATCGGCGTTATCGGTCTGGGCAACGTGGGCTCCAAGGTCGCCAACGCCTGCGTCGATCTGGGCATGGACGTCTACGGCTACGATCCGTTCATTTCCGTCGAACACGCATGGGTGCTGAGCCGCGAGGTGCAGCGCGTGGGCACGCTCGAGGACCTCTGCCGCGGCTGCGACTACCTCACCGTGCACGTGCCCAGCAAGGCCGACACCATCGGCATGATCAGTACCGAGCAAATCAACCTGCTGGCACCCGACGCCGTGCTCATCAACTACGCGCGCGAGACCATCATTGACGAGGACGCCGTCGACGCCGCCCTGCGCGAGGGCAAGCTTAGCTGGTTTAGCTGCGACTTTGCCACGCCCAAGACCGTCAAGATGCCCAATACGTTTATCACCACGCACTCGGGCGCCGGCACCGGCGAGGCCGAGGCCAACTGCGCCGACATGGCGATCAGCGAGCTCAAGGATTACCTGGAGAACGGCAACATCGCTCACAGCGTCAACTACCCCGCCTGCAGCATGGGCAAGGCGCGCGCCGCAAGCCGCATTGCCTGCCTGCACGCCAACGTGCCCAACATGATCGGCCAGATCACCCGCATCCTGGCCGAGGACAACGCCAACGTCCAGCGCATGGTGAACGAGAGCGCCGGCGAGAACGCCTACACCATGTTCGACACGGACGAGCACCTGGACAGCAGCACCATCGAGGCGCTCAAGCAGATTCCGTCGATGTATCGCGTGCGCGTAATCAAATAGCGCCGGCTGATATGACGGGCAGTTCCCCATGTGGCCTGCCCGTCACTGACATTGAATGCCCGCGGGGGCGCCTTTCGCACGAGAGGCGCCCCCGTTTTTGTGAGCACTCCATTAAATGCACTGAGCCGCTTCTTGGCATACAATCTGTATGTTGACCTAACTATCTGTGAGGTGCCTATGGTTGATACAGATTTTGCTTGGCGGCTTACGCAAGGACTCGTGCGGATCGACAGTTCCGACCCAGGTGCGTATGAGGGCGAGATTGAACGCTATATCAAAGCGTTGGTTGAGGAACGGTTAGCGCAGCTGAGCCATCCGGTACTCGATGCCGTGCAAATTGCAGAGCTCGAAGTACTCCCCGGGCGCCGCAACCTTATGGTCACCGTGCCGGGCCAAAGCGACGAGCCACGGCTCGTCTACATCTGCCACATGGATACCGTTACCTTGGGCGATGGCTGGGACGCGGACATTCCGCCGCTCGGGACGGTTGTGCGTAACGACAAACTCTATGGCCGTGGCGCCTGCGACATGAAGGGTGGCCTGGCCTGCGCCATTGCCGCACTGGTCCATACGCTCGAGCGCGTGGTGGCGGATGGCGCGCTGCCCCGCCGCGGCTTTTCGCTCATCTGCTCGGTCGACGAAGAAGATTTTATGCGCGGCGCAGAGGCCGCGATCGATGCTGGCTGGGTCGGCCCGCGTGAATGGGCGCTGGACACCGAGCCTACCGACGGACAAATCCAAGTGGCGCACAAGGGGCGTACGTGGTTCGAGATTGAAATGGCCGGCGTGACGGCGCATGCGAGCCAGCCCTGGAAGGGCGCGGATGCCGTCGCCGCCATGGCCGAGGTCGTGTGTTCGCTCCGTCGAGCGTTTGTGGCGCTGCCCGCGCACGATGAGCTGGGGCCTTCGACCATCACGTTTGGCCAAATCGAGGGCGGATATCGCCCCTACGTCGTACCCGACCGCGCCAAAGTCTGGGTCGACATGCGCCTGACCCCGCCGACCGATACGGCCGCCGCGACGCGCATGGTAGAGCAGGCCATCGCCGTTGCCGAAGCCGCGGTCCCCGGCTGCCATGGAAGCTACACCGTGACAGGCGACCGCCCCGCTATCGAGCGCGATCCAAGCTCTCCTCTTCTAGCCGCGCTCAAGC
>CAJMPM010000192.1 GCA_905215225.1 uncultured bacterium | reverse complement strand
GCGTTGCGTATGTTGCCGAGCTCCTTGGCGCCCGTGCCCACGGTGTCGTTGTTGCCCTGGGTGGGGTGGCGCTTGCCGGTCTCGTTACCGGTGCCGCCGAGCGTGACGCCCTGGTAAAGCACGCAGTTGTCGCCCACGATGGTGGTTTCGCCGATGACGACCCCCATGGCGTGGTCGATAAAGAAGTGCTTGCCGATTTGTGCGGCGGGATGAATCTCGACGCCGGTGATGAGGCGGGTGATTTGCGAGAGCACGCGGGCGAGCGAGCGATGACCGTGCTCCCAGAGCCAGTGCTCGGGCACGTGGTTCCACTTGGCGTGCAGGCCAGGATAGGAAAGGAAGATGACCAGACCGTTTTGCGCGGCGGGGTCTTGCGCCTGGACGGTCTTGATGTCCTCGCGAATGGTATTGATAAAGCTCACCGGCCGCCCTCCCTTAGCGCCATGGCAATGCGATTCAATAAAGTATAGCGATTCGCTAGGGATTAGGAAGAACAATCTTGGCGGCTTTGCGCGACAGGTGTCAGTTATGCAAACTTGCTGGTAATGAAGTAAGACTTTTGAGGGGTTTGGCCCGTGCTCGCGCCGCAACCGTATACTGGTCAACTTGGACGTATCCGCGCCCACAACTGAGAGGTTTTACTTCATGGGTTTCATCAATTTTATCGCCGAGCTGCTTAAGGATCCGCGCACCGCGATCGCCAGCTGGATCGCCGCCGGCCCGCTTATGGCCTACGGCTGCGTGTTCCTGATCATCTTTATCGAGACGGGCGTGGTGTTCTTCCCGTTCCTTCCCGGTGATTCGCTGCTGTTTGCCTCGGGCTTCTTTGCCCACAACGGTGGCTTTAACATCGTGGCCCTGCTGGCCGTCGCATGGGCTGCTGCCATCCTGGGCGATCAGTGCAACTTTATGATCGGCCACTTCTTTGGCCGCAAGATCATCGCCTCGGGCAAGGTAAAGGCCATGACGCCCGAGCGCATCAAAAAGTCCGAGGACTTCTTGGATAAGTGGGGCCACCTGGCCATCTTCCTGGGCCGCTTCTTTCCGTTTATCCGCACCTTTGTGCCCTTTATCGCCGGCATGGGCGGCATGCACTGGCGCAACTTTGTCATCTTTAACGTGCTGGGCGGCATTACCTGGTCGACGGTCTTTACGCTGCTGGGCTACTTCTTTGGCGGCATTCCCTTTGTACAGGAGCACTTTGAGCTGCTGATTATCGGCATTGTCGCCGTGTCGATCATCCCGACCGTGGTCGGTCTGGTTAAGGCTAAGCTGGGCAAAAAGAACGCGTAGCTCGAGCCAGCGCGCAGACCGTGCAGTTGAGGCCCGTCACCGCTTACGGTGGCGGGCCTCTTTAGTTTCGGTCAAATGAAAATACTTTACTTAGTTAAAGAAAAGCGTTTTATCAGACGCGTGCGGGGAGTACAATCTCATGCATGCGAATCGACGTGCCATCGGCTTTGATGCCGTTCGCGTGTCCCGTCCGGCTCTACGCTCCGGGCGTGCGACGTTGCGACGCGGTCGGCCTCGGTCCTTGCGTGCGGGTTCGCGAGTATGCAACTGTGTATGTAAGGAGCGACATATGACTGTCGAGAAGAAGGATATCGATTGGGGTAGCCTCGGCTTTGGCTACATGAAGACCGATTACAGCTACGAGGCTCATTGGAAGGATGGCGAGTGGGACGAGGGCGGCCTGACCACCGACCACACCCTGCATGTCTCCGAGTGCGGCGGCATCTTCCATTACTGCCAGGAGGTCTTTGAGGGCCTGAAGGCCTACACCGCCGAGGACGGCAGCATCGTCTGCTTCCGTCCCGACATGAACGCTGAGCGTATGTATAACTCTGCCCAGCGCCTCGAGATGCCCCCGTTTCCCAAGGACAAGTTCGTTGAGGCCGTCAAGCAGGTCGTTTCTGCCAACGCCGCCTGGGTTCCGCCCTTCGGTTCCGGCGCGACCCTGTACGTGCGTCCGTTTATGATCGGCTCCGGTGACGTGATCGGCGTGGCTCCCGCTCCTGAGTACACGTTCCGCATTCTCGTGACCCCGGTCGGTCCGTACTTTAAGGGCGGCCTCAAGCCCGTCAAGCTGCGCGTTTCCGAGTATGACCGTGCTGCACCGCACGGCACCGGCAACATCAAGGCCGGCCTGAACTACGCCATGTCCCTTAAGCCCACGATGGAGGCCCATCGCGAGGGCTATGCCGAGAACCTGTATCTCGACTCCGAGTCCCGCACCTATGTCGAGGAGACCGGTGGCGCGAACGTTCTGTTCGTGAAGGAGGACGGCACGCTCGTCGTTCCGCAGTCTCACACCGACTCCATCCTGCCCTCCATCACCCGTCGTTCGCTCGTTCAGGTTGCTCAGGACCTGGGCATGACCGTTGACCAGCGCCCCGTCGAGTGGGCCGAGGTCAAGGCCGGCACCTTTGTGGAGTGCGGCCTGTGCGGCACCGCTGCCGTCATCTCTCCGGTGGGCGAGATCGACAACAAGGTCTACGGTGCCGACGAGACTGTGACCTTCCCGGCTGGCTACACCGAGATCGGTCCTGTGATGAAGAAGCTTCGCGAGACCCTGACTGGCATCCAGTCCGGTGCTGTCGAGGATAAGCACAACTGGGTTTACACCGTGGCGTAACCTGGCTTCGTAATTCTCATCAAGCCCTGACCGAGGCGGACCGGCCTATCTCCCGGCGCGTCCTCGGACATGAAAGAACCTCCGCTGCGCACTATGTGCGGCGGAGGTTCTTTCGTCCTGTGGAATGCGCCGGGAGATAGGCCGGTCCGCCTCGGTCGAGTGCTCTGCATTCCTTGCCAGGAGGTTACTGGGCTGTAGGGGAGATGGTGCGCGGCCTATTGGCCGCGCCTTTTATTTGGCTGTTAGGGCTTTGCCGTAGTTGCAGCCGAAGAGGGGGCGTGCACGTTTTTTCGGTTGCCGCTCGCCTGGGGTGGGGCGGGGCGTGCATTTTTGGGAGTTTTCAGCAGTCGAGGGTGCCTGCATACTGGTTTTTGGACGAAAGTCAGGCGCCATGAGTCGCATCCTGTAAAAAAATGAGCGATCTCTGAGGCGCTGAGGGCTCAGAATCAGGGTTTTCAACGCGGTTCTGTGGGCCCATTCCTGCCCTGTGGGTTCCGGGATGCTGAAAACTCCAAAATTTGCACGCCGCCCCTGGGGGTACCTTCGGGCAAAAAGCAACCGCCCCGTCGAAGTATGCATTCGACGGGGCGGTTTATGCAAAAACGGTTGTGGATGCGGCAACGGCTCACTAGAACTTGACGGTCGGTGCCTGGCGGGCGGCCTCGGCGGCCTCGAAGCCCTGGCGCT
>CAJMPM010000191.1 GCA_905215225.1 uncultured bacterium | reverse complement strand
GCGAGAAAAGCGGCGAGGACGAATACGCTTGGTTCTGCGCCTATGCACCGGCCGATAATCCCAAGTATGTCATCGCTACTGTCCTGGAGCAGGGCGGCGGCGGCTCAGATACCGCGATGCATGTCGTGCGCGACGTGCTCGGCGTGATTTATGACGAGCCCGATACCTCTTCGGCCTCGGGCGATTCTTCGGTTCGATAGGAGGTTGCGATGGATTTTTCTCCGGCGGATCTGTTCCGTTCAACCAAGACCGGCTCTCGTAGCAGCCTGGACCGCGTCAACAAGCAACTTTCGGCCTCGCGCGGCACATTTCGCCAAAAGGTGCATATCGGTGTGCTCGTGGCTACTGTGGCGCTCGTCGCCTACGGTGCCATCATCATCTGGTCGGCTTCGCAGTTTAAGGCCGATGCTTCGTTCTCACGCCATCTGCTGGGAATTGGCATCGGCACGGTGCTGGCGGTGCTGGTCTGGCGCTCCGACCTGCGCGGTATTTCCAATTTCTCGACGGCGTTGCTCGTCATCGACCTGATCGTGATCCTCTCGCCCAAGATTCCGGGCCTGTCCTATACGGGCGGTCTGGGCATGACGGGCTGGATCAAGATTCCCGGTATCGGCTTGACATTCCAGCCGGTTGAGCTTGCCAAGCTCATCACCATCTTCTTTATTGCTACGCTTGGCTCGCAGTATAACGGTCGCATCGATACCGTTCGCGACTACGCCAAGCTCTGCGGCATGCTGTCCATTCCGTTTTTGGCCGTCGTTGCCATGGGCGACCTGGGCTCGGGCCTGGTCGTGCTGGTTTCGGGCGCCATCGTCATCTGCATGAGTGGTGCACGCCGCGAATGGGTGCTGTCGACCCTGGCCCTGCTCGTGGGCCTGGTGGCCCTCGTCCTGGCGCTCGATTCGGTCTTTGATTCGTTGCTCGGCCACGATGTGCTCATCAAGCAGTACCAGATGAACCGTCTGACGGTCTTTATCGACCCCGATAATGCCGATTCGGACGATGCCTACAACCTGCAGCAGTCGCTTATCGCCGTTGGCTCGGGTGGCTTCTTTGGTAAGGGTTTGGGCCATGCGACGCAGTCGGCCGGCGGCTTTCTGCCTGAGTTCCACACCGACTTCGTCTTCGCCTTCTTGTCCGAGACCTTTGGCTTCTGTGGCTCCTTTTTGCTGCTGTGCCTGTACGTGCTGCTCATGTTCTCGACGATTCGCGTTGCCTTTAAGTGCGAGTCTCTGTTCCTACGCTTGTCATGCGTGGGTATCGTCGGCATGTGGGCATTTCAGACCTTCGAGAACATCGGCATGTGCATCGGCATGATGCCGATTACCGGTATTCCGCTACCGTTTATTAGCTTCGGTTCGTCTTCGATGATGATTCAGCTGCTGACGGTGGGTATCGTACAATCCATATGGCGGCATCGTTCGGGCGCCGCGTAACCGCTGGAGGGGTTTGCTATGAAAATTCCCGTAGATAAGCTGACCCGCGCTTTTAAGATGGGCGCGTCCGTTAAGAAGGATTCCGATACGCCGGTGCGCGTCTCGGTCTATCTGGATTCGTCCGCCTCGCGCTTTCTTGCCGAGACGGTGCGTGACGCCTTTGTGCCGCAGACGACCTCGGGTATTGTGCGCGTCGAGCGTCTGGGGGAGGAGCGAATTGCTCCAAAGACCGATACCGATGTGGTGCTGGTGCTCTCGTGTGGTTCCGACCGCTTGGAGAGTGCCGTGCAGGAGCTCGTGATCGCCGGCGCGCCCGTGTGCGTGCTTGCCGAGTCTGCTGTGGAGGTGCCGTTTATCGAGGAGTCCACGCCCATGCTCGGCGTGGTAGCGGCAACCGATAAGACGTATCTGCTCGAGACGCTTGCCCGCTGGATTCTCGATCGCACCGACAAAGAAACGGCTTTTGCGGCGAACTTTGCCTTCATGCGCATCGCGGCGGCCAATCGTATCATCACCTCGTGCGCGCTCACCAATATGGCGACCGGCGCGCTGGTGTTTTTGCCGGGCGCCGATTATCCCGTTATGGCGCTGGCGCAGGTGGGCATGCTCTTTGAGCTCGCTGCCGTCTTTGGACGCGGTATTAAGCCCGAGCGCGGCTACGAGGTCGCGGGCGTGCTTGCCGGCGGTCTTGTGATCCGCGCGGTCACCCGCGCGCTCGTCAAGCAGACGCCGCATATTGGGTTTGCCGTCAAGGCGCTCACTGCTGCCGCGGGCACCTATGGCATGGGCCGTGCGCTCGTTTCGCTCTACGAGCGCGATGTCGACTACAGCCGTGCCAACGAGGTGGTCACTGCCACGTTCTCCCGCGTTCGCGATCTGGTGACCACGGTCGCGGGCGCTACCCGTCCTATGGCGTCCTATCAGGACGCATCAGATCTCGCTGCTTAGGGGTTTTCCGTTGCGCGTTGCATACCAAGATTGTTTTCATTTAATTGAGCCGTTGCTCGCCAAGGTCGAGAAGCCGAGCCGCTATATCGATCACGAGTGGGGCACGCTTTCCATAGCCGATGCCGACTACCGTTGCTGCCTGATCTACCCGGATGTGTACGAGGTTGGTCTGCCCAACCAGGGCATCGCCATCCTCTACAACATCCTTAACCAGGCCGAGGGCATCTCCTGCGAGCGTGGCTATGTGCCGTGGCCCGATATGGGTGACGCCATGCGCGAGGCAGGCATTCCGCTGCTGTCGCTCGAGGGTGCAGCGCCGGTCGCTTCGTTTGATATCGTCGGCCTGCATGTGCCGCACGAGATGGCGGTGACGAACTTCCTCGAGGCACTCGACCTCGCTGGCATTCCGCTGTTAGCGGCCGACCGAGGCGAAGACGACCCCATCATCATCGCCGGCGGCCCCTCGGTGTACAACCCCGAGCCGTACGCGGCCTTCTTCGATGTCATCCTCATCGGTGAGGGCGAGGAATCGCTGCTCGAGACCTGCCAGTTGCATCGCCGTCTGCGTGACGAAGGAGTCCCGCGCGCGCAGATTGGCGAGCAGCTTGCATCCATTGCCGGCAACTACGTGCCGTCGCTCTATGAGGTTCGTCACGACGAGCCCTGCTCGCCGCATGGCTATACCGTGCCGCGTGAGGGCAAGGATGCGCCGACCGTGGTCTACAAGCGCGTCGTCGAGGATTTCGGCGCCACGAATCCGCTGTCGCAGTCGTGCGTGCCCTATGCGCAGCTGGTCCACGACCGCCTGTCTATCGAGATCCTGCGCGGCTGCGCCCGCGGCTGTCGTTTTTGCCAGGCTGGCATGACGTATCGCCCGGTGCGCGAGCGCTCGGCCGACCAGATTGTCTCGTCGGTGATTCAGGGTCTGGAAAAGACTGGCTATGACG
>CAJMPM010000190.1 GCA_905215225.1 uncultured bacterium | reverse complement strand
GTACGTGCTCTTCAGTTTAGCGCAGGCGAGGCGTCGATGTGGGCGTGCTTTGGAGCCACGGCATTCTGTAAAGGCTTTGTCAAGGGGAATGGTTTTCCGAACAATGGGGTTGACATGGCAAACCCCCTCATCAAGAATACGGGCGGATTAAAAAGGGGTACGAGATACCCAAAGCGCGCTGCGCTCAGCCTTTAGGAGGTGTGCCATGGAAGGCAGTCCTAGTCGAAAAACCTGCATGTCGCCCTCGGCACGCCGCGAGGACTCCGCACACGCATAAACGCCACCGGCAGATCGCCAAAACCACCACAAAGGCGCGCTGCACCCTTTGTGGGCTCAAGAGCTTGACGTGAGCGACATCTAGGTTTTTTGAAGCAAATACGACACGTACGCTAACTCCCTTCAACAAGGAGGACCCTATGCTGATGCTCAAAACCGTCACGGTACTCGAAGCCATCTCCAAGCGCCGCCGCACAGCGCGCCCTGCCGCTCATACCGGCCTGCCCAAGAACACCATATTCGCCGCCACCCATAGTGCCGAGGACGCCCTCGTACTGCTTGACGCCACGGCAAACGGCCTCACCGTCGAGCAGGCAACCGAGCGCCTGGACGCCTCCGGCCCCAACACCATCGAGACACCGCCCACGACGCTCGCCCGCCGCATCGCCGACGCGTTCATCGATCCCTTCGCCGGCATCCTCGCCGCGCTCGCGCTGGTCTCGCTCTACATCGACGTGCTCGCCGTGCCCGAACCGCAGCGCGACCCCTCCACGGTCATCGTCATAGGCATCATGCTGCTGGTATCGGGCGGCATGAAGTTTATCCAGGAAGCCCGCAGCGGCAATGCGGCAGAGGCCCTCAAGGACCTGGTCTCCAACACTTGCACCGCCCTGCGCGACGGCGAGCGCATCGAGATCCCCTTCGACGAGCTCGTCCCCGGCGATGTAATCCGCCTCTCTGCCGGCGATATGGTGCCGGCAGATGCCCGCATCATCACCGCGCGCGACCTGTTTGTGATCGAGTCCGCACTCACCGGCGAGAGCGAGGCCGTCGAGAAGACCACCGCCGCCACCGTCGTCGAGGGCGCCGACGGCTCCGCACTGCCACTCTCTGCCTGCAAGAACATCGTCTTTACCGGCACCTCCGTGCAAAACGGCGCCGCCATGGCGCTTGTCGTTGCCACCGGCTCGGACACCTACCTGGGCGGCATCGCCAAGATGCTCAACGGGCGCGGCGAAAAGAGCGCGTTTGACCGCGGCGTCTCGAGCGTCTCCATGTTGCTCGTACGCCTCATGCTCGTTATGGCGCCGGCCGTCTTTGCCATCAACGCCGCCACCAAGGGCAACGTCATCGACGCGCTGCTGTTCGCCACGAGCGTGGCCGTGGGCATCACGCCGCAGATGCTTCCCGTTATCGTGACCACGAGCCTATCGCAGGGCGCCAAAGACCTCGCCCGTCGCCAGGTTATCGTCAAGGAGCTGCCGGCGATTCAAAACCTCGGCGCGATGGACGTCCTGTGCTGCGACAAGACCGGCACCCTCACCGAAGACCGCATCGTGCTCGAGCGCTATCTCAGCACCGACGGCAACGAAGATGCACGCGTGCTGCGCCATGCATTTTTGAATAGTTTCTTCCAAACCGGCCTCAAAAACCTTATCGACCTGGCCGTAATCGACCGCGCCGATGTGACGCCCTCGACCGTCGTGCCCGATTCCATGCTGGGCCAGAGTCTGCGCGACCGCGATACCAAGGGCGACGAGGTTCCCTTCGATTTCTCGCGCCGCCGCCTGAGCGTAGTTGTCGCCGACGCCCAAGGCAAAACCCAGATGGTTACCAAGGGCGCTGCCGAGGAAATGCTCGAGATCTGCTCCTTTGTCGAGATCGATGGCATCGCCCAGCCGCTCACCGACGAGAAGCTCGCCCAGATTCGCAAGCAGATCGCCGGACTTAACGCCGAGGGTCTACGCGTAATTGCCGTGGCGCAGAAGACCAATCCGCGCTGCGTGGGCGAGTTTGGCATCGCCGACGAGTGCGACATGGTGCTGATGGGCTTTTTGGCCTTCCTCGATCCGCCCAAAGCAAGTGCCGCGGGCGCCGTCGCCACCCTCGAGGCCAAGGGCGTGGCGGTCAAGGTCCTAACCGGCGACAACGACCGCGTCGCCGCCACCGTCTGCGAGCAGATTGGTATCGATGCGAGCAACGTCTTGCTCGGCTCCGAGATCGATGCGCTCGATGACGCCGAACTTGCCGAGCGCGCCGAGAAAACCAACCTCTTCGCCAAGCTCTCGCCGCTGCAGAAGGCGCGCCTGGTACGTGTCATGCGCGAGATGCTCGGCCACACCGTGGGCTTTATGGGCGACGGCATCAACGACGCCGCCGCCATGCGTGCGAGCGATTGCGGCATCTCGGTCGATTCGGCCGTCGATATTGCCAAGGAATCCGCCGATATCATCTTGCTTCAGAAGGACCTGGGCGTGCTCGAGCGCGGCATCATCGAAGGCCGCCGCACTTACGGCAACCTGCTCAAGTACCTCAAGACCACGGTGAGCTCCAACTTTGGCAATGTGCTGTCCGTGACCGTCGCGAGCCTGTTCTTGCCGTTTTTGCCCATGAGCGCCCTGCAGCTGGTACTGCTGTCGCTGGTCTACGAGATCGTGTGCATCGCGCTGCCGTGGGACACCGTCGATGACGCCTGGACTGCCCGCCCGCGTGCCTGGGACGCCGCGTCCATCAAGGGCTTTATGCTCGAGCTGGGCCCCGTGAGCTCGCTGTTTGACATCGTGACCTTCGCCGCGCTCTTCTTTGTCGTGTGCCCCGCCGCCGTGGACGCAAGCTGGTCCGAGCTTGCCGCCGCGGGCGACGTCGCGGGTATGGCGACCTTTGCTGCGCTCTTCCAGAGCGGCTGGTTTGTCGAGTCCATGTGGTCGCAGACACTCGTGGTCCACATGCTGCGCTCCCCGCATCTGCCGAGCCCGCGCGACCACGCCGCGCCCGCACTGTGCGTTCTTACCGTGCTGGGCCTGGCGCTC
This sequence comes from uncultured bacterium, assembly GCA_905215225.1. Lineage (GTDB taxonomy): Bacteria > Actinomycetota > Coriobacteriia > Coriobacteriales > Coriobacteriaceae > Collinsella. The sequence continues at coordinate 306 of CAJMPM010000190.1, read as the reverse complement.
GTCACATGGCTGCCGGCAAGCCCCATCGCCGATGCGCTCGGCCTCATGGCGCTGCCCGCGAGCTTTTTCGCGCTGCTCGTCGGCATCGTCACCGCCTACATCGCGCTCACTCAGCTGGCAAAGCGCCGCTACATCGCCCGCCACGACGAGCTGCTGTAGCACGGTGAGCCGCCACAGTAGACAGCCCAAGGGCAAAACCACCACAAAGGTGTCTGTCCCCTTTGTGATGGTTTTGGTGCGCTACGAGGCATTGGTCAGGCGGCTCCAGAGTTCGTCAATATCGATTTGGTCGCCGCCGCTCAGATA
>CAJMPM010000189.1 GCA_905215225.1 uncultured bacterium | reverse complement strand
GTATGAGAGGGGGGTGTGTAGCTATAAAGCCCCGTCCTAAATTGTCTACTTTTTGATGCTGGCGATGAGGGCGTTGGCTTTGGTGGCGATGACGTTGTTAATGTCGGCCTGCAGCTCTTCGTAGGCCGCTATGGCTCGCTCTCCGGCGGGGGTGAGGGTGGATCCGCGGGCGCCGTCGCGCTCGATGAGCTTGCAGCCTAGCTGGCCTTCGGCTTCGTTCACAATGCGCCAGGCCTTGGAATACGCCATGCCCATGCTCTTGGCGGCACGGTTGAGCGAGTGCTCGCGGGCGATACCTTGCAGCAGCAAGACGCAGCCGTGGCCGAAGACGCCCGGCAAATCCTTGTCGCACGCTTGAATGACCAACTTTGCCGTCGTCTTGTACTCCATACGCTCCACGTCTCCCCGCTAAAGTGTTTGCTGGGCAAACGCAAAGCCTGCGTCAAACCCTCGTGTGCTCTTCTTAAATCATGCATTGTAGCAGTCAAAGTGCGTTAAGATACTTCCCCAGTATTGGGCGCCCAAGGTTGGGCTGGGTCCTACGAGGCCTGCAGCCGACCGGTCGCATGGAAAAAGGAGAAACATGGCTACGTTCTTTCCCGGTGAGTCCCACACGTTTTCGGAGTATCTGCTGGTTCCTGGTTACTCGTCCTCGCAGTGCATCCCCAACAACGTCTCTCTTAAGACGCCGCTAACCCGCTTTAAGCGCGGTGAGAAGCCGGCAATCACCCTGAACATCCCCATGGTTTCCGCCATCATGCAGTCCGTCTCGGGCGTCGACATGGGTGTCGCGCTCGCTACCGAGGGTGGCCTGTCCTTCATTTACGGTTCCCAGAGCGCCGAGTCCGAGGCCGCTATGGTCAAGGCCGTCAAGGATCACAAGGCTGGCTTCGTTCAGTCCGATTCCACGCTGACCCCCGACATGACCATGGAGCAGGTCATCGAGCTCAAGGAGAAGACCGGTCACTCCACCATGCCGGTCACCGACGACGGCACTCCCAAGGGTAAGCTCCTGGGCATCGTCACCAGCCGTGACTATCGCCCCAGCCGCGATGACCACCAGACGAAGGTCTCCGAGTTTATGACCCCGCGTGAGCAGCTCATCGTGGGCGACAAGAACATCAGCCTCAAGGTTGCCAACGACGTCATCTGGGACAACAAGCTCAACGCCCTGCCCATCGTCGACGACAACGATCACCTCATGGGCATCGTCTTCCGCAAGGACTACGACAGCCACAAGACCAACCCCAACGAGCTGCTCGATAACGACAAGCGCTACATGGTCGGTGCCGGTATCAACACCCGCGACTATGCCGAGCGCGTGCCGCTGCTCATCGAGGCCGGCGCCGATGTCCTGTGCATCGACTCCTCCGAGGGCTTCAGCGAGTGGCAGAAGCGCACCATCGAGTGGATTCGCGCCAACTACGGTGAGGACGTCAAGGTCGGTGCCGGTAACGTCGTCGACGCCGAGGGCTTCCGCTTCTTGGCCGACTGCGGTGCCGACTTCATCAAGGTCGGTATCGGCGGCGGTTCCATCTGCATCACCCGCGAGACCAAGGGCATCGGTCGTGGCCAGGCCACCGCGCTGATCGACGTCTGCCGCGCCCGTGACGAGTACTACGAGGAGACCGGTGTCTACGTGCCCGTTTGCTCCGACGGCGGTATCGTCTACGACTACCACATGACGCTCGCCCTTGCCATGGGTGCCGACTTTATGATGCTGGGCCGCTACTTCGCCCGCTTCGACGAGAGCCCGACCGAGCGAGTCAACGTCAACGGCCAGTACATGAAGGAGTACTGGGGCGAGGGTTCTGCGCGTGCCCGCAACTGGCAGCGCTACGACCTGGGTGGTGCCGCGAAGCTCAGCTTCGTCGAGGGCGTCGACTCCTACGTTCCCTACGCCGGTTCCCTCAAGGACGGCGTGGGCGGCACGCTCTACAAGGTCAAGTCCACGATGTGCAACTGCGGCGCTCTCTCGATCCCCGAGCTCCAGGAAAAGGCACGCCTAACGCTGGTCAGCTCCACCTCCATCGTCGAAGGCGGCGCCCACGACGTTGTCGTGAAGGATTCTCAGCAGTCCGTATCTTATCGATAAGGTAAGAGCCTCATATAAAGGTTGAGTTTCAACCACGTTATTTAGATAAAGCGAGATGCCTGCAAGTCGCAGGCATCTCGCTTGTCGTATTTGCTATCATCAGTCAAGTTAACCTTAGGGTCGGGCGGCTTGGCTTTGTTCGCTACAAGTTCCGCACGCAAAGAAGAGCACTTAATGTGCTCTTCGTCTTGCGCAGGACTGTCCGCAGTAGCGAATAAAGCTAAGCCGACCGACCCCAGCTAAGATTAAAGGAGCTGATATGTGCGATTGCACAGATCATAAGGACGAGATCCCTGCCTACGACGCGCAGGCCATTGAGTCCAAGTGGATGAAGGCCTGGGAGGACTCCAACCTCTTTGCCGTCGACACCGACGACAGCAAGCCCAAAAAGTATGTGCTCGAGATGTTCCCGTATCCGTCGGGCGACCTGCACATGGGCCACGCGCGCAACTATACCATCGGCGATGCCATGGCCCGTCAGGCCCGCATGCGCGGCTACGACGTGCTGCATCCCATCGGCTTTGACGCCTTTGGCCTTCCTGCCGAGAACGCCGCCATCAAGCACAATACGCAGGCTGCCGCTTGGACGTACAAGAACATGGACCAGGCGCTCGCGACGATGAAGCGCATGGGTTTCTCCTACGATCTGGATCGCACGGTCAAGACCTGCAGCCCCGACTACTACCGCTGGGGTCAGTGGATTTTTGAGAAGCTGTGGGAAAAGGGCCTGGTCTACCGCAAGAAGAACCCGGTCAACTGGTGCCCCACCTGCAAGACCGTTCTGGCTAACGAGCAGGTCACCGAGGGCAAGTGTTGGCGCTGCGGCACCGAGCCCGAGAAGCGCGACCTTGAGCAGTGGTACTTCAAGATCACCGAGTACTCCCAGGAGCTGCTCGACGACCTGGAGAAGCTCCCCGGCTGGCCCGAGCGCGTCAAGCAGATGCAGGCCAACTGGATCGGCCGCTCCGAGGGCGCTGAGGTCGACTTTACCCTCTGCGACCAGGATGGCGAGCCCATCGAGGGCGACGAGGGCAAGATCACCGTCTTCACCACGCGTGCCGATACTCTGTTTGGCAATACGTTCTTCCTGCTTGCGCCCGAGTACTAGGGCCTGATGGAGATGGTCGAGGGTACCGAGTACGAGGACGCTGTGCGCGAGGTCGTAGAGGGTGCCAAGCACATCTCCGCCGTCGAGCGCGCTCAGGGTACCTTGGAAAAGCATGGTGCCTTTACGGGTCGCAATGTCGTG
>CAJMPM010000188.1 GCA_905215225.1 uncultured bacterium | reverse complement strand
ACGCGCGGCAAGCGTATCGCCGGCGATTTCACGTACGAACGGATTGCGGTTTTCCACCTCGCCGACCTTCGCTTCGGCATAATGCCGGGCGCCGGCGCTGGCGATGAATTCGCGCGAGAGGTCCACGACCTTGCGGTCCTTGTTGAACATCCGCATGCGGGCCGTGTCGGTCACGTCGGCCACCTCGACGGCTTCGATATTCTCTTAGAGACAGTAGCGCATGATCGTCTCGACGTACCAGGCGGCTTCGGGTGCTGGCGCTCCCGGTATGGCCGAGCTCGAGGCTCAGCTGGCCGCCCTGGGCCGTGGCGAGGAGATTCCCGAGCCGCGCGCATTTGCCGCCCAGCTCGCGAGCAACCTGATTCCGCAAATTGGCGGCGTCAAGGAGGAGGGCTTTACCTCCGAGGAGATGAAGTTGCAAAACGAGGGCCGCAAGATCATGCACCTGCCCGAGCTGCGCGTGAACTGCACCTGCGTGCGCGTGCCCGTGCTGCGCTCGCACTCCGAGAGCATTACGCTCGAGTTTGAGCGCGATATTACGGTTGAGGAGGCCCGTGCTGCGCTTGCTACCGCTCCCGGCGTCAAGCTGGTTGACGATATGGCTGCCGAGGATGCACACGACCGTTTCCCCATGCCGATGGACACCTCCGACCAGGACCTGATTTGGGTCGGTCGTGTGCGCCGCGATATCTCGAACCCCGAGGCTGCGCGCGGCATCACCTTCTGGTGCTGCGGCGACCAAATCCGTAAGGGCGCGGCAACCAACGCCGTCCAGATCGCTAAGCTGCTCTGCGAGTAGTGTGACCTGTCCGGCGGGGGCCGGGCTTAGTTTTCAGAACGTCCTCGACCATGTGTGGCGCCTTGTCCTGCTCCTTCGGAGCCGCGGACAAGGCGCCACACTGGTCTGCGGAGTGTTCTGAAAGCTAAGCCCGGCCCCCGCCTGCGGTGACGCTGCTGCAAGCGGCCTGTGATGGGGCCGTTGTTGGTTGGGGCCGCTGGGCTGATGTGGGGGCACGTGGCCGTTGCGGGCTCTGGTCCCGGCGGCGGCCTCGGCGCTTCGCGCCTGCCGCCTTTGGGGACTGTGGGGCGCGGCCGGCAGCTACGGCGCGTTCGCGCCTGCTGCCTGGGGTGACTGCGGGGCCGTGACGGCAGCTGCGGCGCGCTGCGCCTGCCGCCTGAGGTGACTTTGGGGTTGGGGTGAATCGGGGTCTAATACTTTTCCCGAGAAGTGAACGACCTTATTTTGACCCCTGAAGCATAGGCATATTTTGACCGCTATTTCCTGCGGTTTTGCTGTGCGAATCCTGCGGTTTTGCGGTCTAAAGGTGTGGATGCTCCGGGGCTTCGTTTTTACTCGTTCACTTCCCGGGAAAAGTATTAGAGCTCAGCTGGTAGGGGTACCGCTTTGGCGTCGAGCCCCCGCGTCATCTTCGCTTGATTGGGAAAAGCGGTCTCACTTAAACAATTACGAGCCTGCCCGGGCGTATCAGACAGGTTGTCTGCACAATTCGCGGTATCATGGTGCGGAGTTTTGAAAGGAGCCGCTGGTGGTCACGACGACGTTTGCTTCGCCTTTGGGCGAAATCCTGCTTGCCGCTGATGGCCGCGGTCTGACGGGGCTTTGGTTTGAGGGGCAGGAGCACTTTGGCTCCACGCTTCTCAAAGAAGATGCGGAGCACGTTGAAGGCGCCGATGCGGTTTCCGGTACTGGTGGCATGTCGCCGGTGAGTCCGGTAAATGCTGCGGCCTCTTCGGTGCTTGAGCGTTCCTGGGCTTGGTTGAATACTTATTTTGCGGGGCAGGAGCCTCGGTTTACGCCGCCGTTGCATATGATTGGCACGGCGTTTCAGCGCGAGGTTTGGTTTGAGCTGCTTTCTATCCCGCGTGGCGAGGTCGCTACGTATGGCGAGATCGCCCAGCGTGTTGCCGCTCGACATCGTGTACCGGGAAACGAGGCACCCGTTGTGTCTCCTCGTGCGGTGGGGGCTGCGGTCGCACGTAATCCCATTTCGATTATCGTGCCGTGCCATCGCGTGGTGGCGGCTGACGGATCGCTCAACGGATATGCCGGCGGCCTTGACCGCAAGGAGTGGCTGCTTCGGCTTGAGGGCGCGTACGAGGAGTGACGCTCGAGTACTTTGCCTGTAGTAGCCGACTTCGACCAAAGCTCGCTCGAGTTCGCTTTGATCAGAGCACTTAAGACCCTTGTTTTCTGTCAATAGTGCTATCTGTTCGTTGATGGATATCCACGACTTCTGGTATTTCATTTAAGCCTCTTGATATAAAAAGAGCTGGAGTTGCGCATCGTTGAGAGGCTTTCCAGCTTTAGAGACATATAATTATAAGATGCGATGACCTGCGTCAAGGAAGCTGCCAGATGACCTTGGAGCGGCTGATTGCCTGGCCTAAAACCTGATGCGCGGGACGGCGCCCCACGCTATTCAGCGCGCTTGATAGGATGACGAACCACAGTCTTAAGTTTCTCCGGTGCACATCTGCGTGGATCGGAGAGATAGATTTCGTGATGTAAACGGGTGTCTGAGAAGTCGGGGACATAGCCCTGCTCGGTCATGTATTCATGCATAGCGTTTACGGTCGCCGGTTCGTTGTCGTAGGGCCCGGTGTGCATGCATTGAACGCAGAGACCCTCGTCAACTTTAAGCAGCTCAACGGCGGAAAAGTCCAGTTTCTTCTTGGTTGTGGCTTCCGCGACTGCCCAGTCAAAGTCATCTCGGGTGACGAAATCGGGCAGGCGGATGCACGAGATAAAGTTGAAATCGTCCTTGCGTACATAGTCGATGTCGCCGCTCGGGGAGTCTTGCCACCAGAAACCCTCGAGCGGCGGTACCACAAAGTCGAAATAGCCCTCGATACTCCTTGAGCCTTTCTTCGACATCTTGACGGTATAGGCGATGCCGTAAAGCAGCGGCAGGGCGTTTTGATACTCGCCACCTTCGGTATTTGGGTCGCCCTTTCCGCGAACGGCAACGTAGCTCATAGGCGGGACAGTTACGATGCTCGGCTTGCTTGCAGGTTTGTAGAGCTCCTTGCATTCCTTCTTAAAGTCGAACGCCATGTTGGCCGCCTTTCTACGTATTGGCCTGCTTAGATAGCTGAATCATATCATAGAAACGAACAACTGTTCGAATGATTTGGCTGACAGATTGAGATGCGTGTGTTGTGTTTGGCGGTCGGCCTGACCCCGTCGATGATTTCTCTGCTTCCCCGGCGCCTCATCTATAGCTGCCGTTTCCCCCATATGAACCCTGCCAAAATAAACCTGTCCCTTTTTGGTCGGTGCGAAATGGGTAATACTAAAGAGTTATCCGACCAGATGGGAATTGATCGAT
>CAJMPM010000187.1 GCA_905215225.1 uncultured bacterium | reverse complement strand
GGGTTAAGTTTATCGCGAGTTCCGCACGAACAGGAGGCCACTTAATGTGGCCTCCGTCGTGAGCAGGACTGTAGAGCAGGAAACTTCATCAGTGCCCGCCCCACGGGAAACCGGCGGGATGGACCAGTTCAGATGGGGCTTTGATGCATGGGTGGTCTGTTGGTGGGCAAATGGGTATCATACTGTGGTTACTGCGTCGACTCTGTGATGCATGTTTGTACGTTCCCGGCGGTCGGTTTGCCAGAAGCGCCCCGTCGGTTGTTCCAGACCCGTTTCGAAGAAAGGAAACCACACTAACCTATGGCAGCTAAAAAATCATCTCCCTTGAAGATCATTCCGCTCGGCGGCCTTGACGGCATTGGCAAGAACATGACGGTCTTCGAGTGCGGCGACGACATGGTGCTCGTCGACGCCGGTCTCATGTTCCCCGACGACTCCCAGCCCGGTATCGACTTGGTACTTCCCGACTACACCTATGTCCTGGAGAACGAGGAGAAGCTCCGCGGCATCGTCGTCACCCACGGCCACGAGGACCACACCGGTTCGCTTCCGTACCTGCTGCAGGACCTCAACAACAAGGTGCCCATCTTCTCGAGCAAGCTGACGCTTGGCTTTATCGAGGGCAAGCTTTCTGAGTTCCGCATCCGCGCACCCAAGTTCCGCGAGGTCAAGGGCGGCAGCCATGTCAACCTCGGCGGCATCTCGCTCGACTTCTTCTCGATGACGCACTCCATCCCCGGCGCTCTGGGCGTGTTCATCCGCACAAATCAGGGCACCGTTATGCACACCGGCGACTTTAAGCTCGACCAGACGCCCATCGATGGCGTCACGCCCGACTATGCCGCCATCAGCCGCTTTGCCAAGCAGGGCATTGACCTGCTGCTTTCCGATTCCACCAACGCTACGGTTCCGGGCTTTACCAAGTCCGAGGCAGAGGTCGGTCCCAACCTGCTGCATGCCATCAAGAACGCCCCGGGCCGCGTGTTCGTCGCGTCGTTCTCGAGCCACATCCATCGCCTGCAGCAGATCTGCGACGCCGCCCGCAAGTGCGGCCGCAAGGTCGTCGTGACCGGGCGTTCCATGCTCACCAATACTCGCGTGGCGCGTGAGCTGGGCTACCTCAACATCGACGATGCCGATATCATCGATGCTTTCGATATCGATAACTTGCCCGACGACAAGATCGTCGTCATGTGCACCGGCTCTCAAGGCGAGCCGCTGTCGGCCCTGTCCCGCATGGCCAACGGCGAGCACAAGACGCTCTCCATCCACGAGGGCGATACCGTCATCCTGTCCGCTACGCCCGTTCCTGGCAACGAGAAGGCCGTGCAGCAGGTTGTCAACAGCCTGGCCAAGCTTGGCTGCGATGTCTGGGATAAGTCCCGCGCCCTCGTCCACGTCTCGGGCCACGGCAGCCAGGAGGAGCTCAAGCTTCTGATGGCCATGGCCAAGCCCACCTACTTTATGCCGGTTCACGGCGAGGCCGTGCACCTGCGCGCCCACGCCCAGCTCGCCCGTAAGATGGGCATCAAGGATGATCACATCTTTATCCTCGATAACGGCGACACGCTCGAGATGCGCGGCGGTATCGTCAAGCGCGGCACGCCCGTCGAGTCCGGCGTCGTCTACGTCGACGGTCTGCGCATCGGCGATACCGACCCCATCGTCCTGCGCGATCGCCAAAAGCTCGCCAACGACGGTATGGTCACGGCCGTTGCCATCGTCTCGCTCAAGCATAAGAAGATCGAGGCTATCGAGTTCTCGGGTCGCGGTGTTTCGTTTGCCATCGATGACCAGTTCTCCGATGATGCCTCCGCAGCCATCATGAAGACGATTGAGAAGGGCAAGTTTAGCTTTACGAGCAGCGGCTCCGATGCCATACGCAAGGCCGTGCGTGACTCGCTCTCCAACTTTATCTGGAGCCGTACGCGCACTCGTCCGATGATCATCCCGGTCGTCATGGAGGTTTAGTTTGGCGCGCGGATCTGCACAAAACGCCAAAGGCAATAAGGCCAACAACCAACCGGCATCTGCTAAGGGTGCCGGTTCCCATCTGCGTGCCAATAAGGGCCACGAGGCGGACTTCGATGATTTTGAGCCCTTGGTCGAGCCCTCGGCCAACCGCGATATCGCCGGCGTGGTCATTGCCGTTTTGGCGATTGCGTCCTTCATTGCCGTGATTTCCCCGGCAACGGCACCCGTGACAGCTGCGGTTGCCGGTTTCTACCATCTTGGCTTTGGCCTGGGCGCCTACGTGCTGCCGATCGTCATTTTGCTGTTTGCCGCCACGCTCTTTTTAGGCGAGGACTCGCCGCTCAACGCGCGCTCTGTTGCGGGCGGCGCCGTGGTCTTTATCGCCGTCGTCTCCATTCTTTCGTTGATGGTGCCAGGTACGAGCGACTCGTGCGACCTTATGTTCACGCCGCAAAATCTGTCCGCCTCGGGTGGCTACATTGGTGCGTTTATTGCGAGTGCGCTGCAGAATGCCCTGGGTAAGCCTATCGCGATGGTGGTCCAGTTGGGCGTGGCCGTCGTTGGTTATGTCATCATCGGCTTTTCGGAGGGCGGTTTTTTGCGCTCTGCTCGCGACCGTGCGGCTGATTTTGCCGAGCGCCGTCGTGCCGAAGTTAACGCGAGTCCGTGGGGTGACGATGAGGCCCTGTCGGTGCCCGGCGTTGCCCGTCCTCACCTGAGCATTCTTCGTCAAAAGGGCTCCGATGCTGCCGTGACCACGGTCATGGGCAACGATGAGGACCCGGTTTTGGACGATGACGACGAGGACGAGGATCCGTTTGTCGACGTGTCCGATGCCGTGGAAGCTGAGCGCGCTAAGACGACGCTGTTGCCGCGCCGCCATGCCAAGAAGGGCAAGGCTGCGCCCAAACTCAATACGAGTGAGCCCGACCCGTCTTGGTCCGAGAGCGAGATTGAGCTCACCGAGGGTGATGACGAGGACGACGAGGCTCCGATTGAGACCGCAAAGACAACTTTGCTGCCGCGTCGCCATGCAAAGCGCGACCAGGTAACCGGTCAGCTTTCGATGGAAGACGACCCCGATAAGATCGACGAGTCCGAGCCGCCGTTTGCCGTGAATCCTGTCTCGGCAGCACCTCAGATTCCCGACTTCTTGAAGCATCCCAAGGTTGCCGATGCGCCTGCCTTGAGTGCTGTCGAATCGGCTGCGGCTAGCGATGGGGGAGCGGACGGCGGCGCCGCAGATAACGAGGGCGAAGAAGGGGACGGCCTCAAGCTTCCGCCGCTCGAAATCCTGCATGCCAACCCACAGTCGGCGTCCTCCGCGTCTTCTGACAAGGAGCTGGAACAGACTGCCGAGTCGCTGCAGTCCACCTTACTT
>CAJMPM010000186.1 GCA_905215225.1 uncultured bacterium | reverse complement strand
ACTTGGCCTTGGCAGCGGCGTTTTTGGCAGCCGGCTTCTTGGCCGCGGTAGCCTTAGCAGCGGGCTTTGCGGGAGCCTTAGCCTTGGCCTTGGCCTTGGCAGCGGGCTTGGTAGCCTTTGCCTTGGCCGGAGCCTTCTTGGCGGCCGCGTGCTTTGGTTTCACCGAGGACGCGCGCTTTTTGGGCGCAGCCTTTGGAGCTTCGACCACGGGCGGCTTGTAGCTGCTGGGACCGCGGCGCTTAAGCACCACGCCTGCCAGGCCGGGCACCTTAATCTCGATGGAGTCCATCTGCCCGTTCCAGGGATAGGGCTCGCTCGAGCAGGTGTAGGGCTCCTCGCCGGCGTATCCGCTGCCGCCAAACTCGGGACGGTCGGAATCGAAGATGACCTCCCAGTCGCCCTCTCGCGGCACGCCCACACGGAAGCTCTCGTAGCTCGCCGGGTCAAAGTTGATCAGGATCACCAGGTCGTCGTCGATGTCCTCGCCCTGGCGCACAAAGCTCACGATGGACTGCTTGGAGTTGTCCGCGTCGATCCAGGTAAAGCCGTCGTCGGTGTAGCCGCGCTCGTACAGGGCGGGCTCGGCGGTGTACAGGTGGTTGAGCGCCTTGATAAACGCCTGATGGTGCGCGTGAGTCTCGTACTGCTCAGTCAGGAACCACTGGATGGACTCGTAGTAGCGCCACTCAATAAACTGACCGATCTCGTTGCCCATAAAGTTGAGCTTGGCACCGGGATGCGTCATCGGGTAGAGAGCCAGCGTGCGCAGGCCGGCAAACTGGCGCCACCAGTCGCCCGGCATGCGGCCGATGAGCGAACACTTGCCGTGCACGACCTCGTCGTGGCTCAACGGGCAAATAAAGTTCTCGGTAAAGGCGTACATGATGGAGAACGTGAGCAGGCCGTGGTTGCCGGGGCGCCACGGAAAATCGGTCTGCATGTAGTGCAAAGTGTCGTTCATCCAGCCCATGTCCCACTTGTAGTGGAAGCCCAGGCCGCCGTCCTGCGGCGGATAGGTCACGAGCGGCCACGCGGTGGACTCCTCGGCCATCATCATCACGTCGGGGTAGTGTGCCTCAACGGCGCTGTTGACCTTACGGATAAACGCGCTTGCGTCCAGATCCTCCTCGGTACCGTACTTGTTGAACTTCTTTTGGCCGGGATCGTCGATGCCAAAGTTGAGGTACAGCATGCTGGACACGCCGTCCATTCGGATGCCGTCCACATGAAAGTTCTCGAGCCAATACAGCACGTTGGAGACCAGGAAGGAGCGGACCTCGCCGCGGGCGAAGTCAAACTTGTGCGTGCCCCAGTTGGGGTGAATCTCGTGCTCAAACAGCATGTGGCCGTTAAAGGTGGCAAGGCCGTGGGAGTCGGCGCAAAAACCGCCGGGCACCCAGTCCATGATCACGCCGATGCCCGCCTCGTGGCACGCGTCGATAAAGTGCATGAGCTGCTGCGGGTTGCCGTAGCGCGACGTGGCGGCGTAGTAGCCGGTCGTCTGGTAGCCCCAGGAGCCGTCGAAAGGATGCTCCATAAGCGGCATGACCTCGATATGTGTGTAACCCATGTCGCGCACGTAGCCCACGAGCTCCACCGACAGGTCGTCATAGGTGTAGTACTCGCCGCGCTGCGCGGGGAAGGGATCCAGGGGGCCGGGGTAGTTGCCGTACTCGTCGGGCTCGCCCTGCGGCGCGTCGCCGTGGCGCTTCCACGAGCCAATATGCACCTCGTAGATGTTAAGGGGTTGCGACATGTGGTTATGGCTGGCACGGCGCTTGAGCCATGCGGCGTCGTTCCACTGGTAGCCATCGAGGGCCCACAGCACGCTGGCGGTACCCGGAGGGCACTCGGCCTTAAAGGCGTACGGATCGGCCTTGTAGAGCTTTTCGCCCTCGTAGGTCTCGATGAGATACTTATAGAGCTGGCCCTGCTCGGCGCCAGGAATAAAGCCTTCCCAGATAGCGCTCGTATGCATGGGCACCAGCGGGTTGGCTTGCTCATCCCAGTCGTTAAATTCGCCAATGACGTGAACGCTCTTTACGTCGGGAGCCCAAACGCAAAAACGCCAGCCGCGCGTACGGTTCTGCGTGTCGGGGTGCGCGCCCATCTTTTCCCAGCTGCGCTCCCACGTGCCGATGCCAAACAGGTAGACATCGTCCTTGGTGAGCTCCGGTGCATGCGGGGCGGCTTTACGGGTAGCGGGCTTTTTGGTTGCTGGCTTTAGCTTTGTATCGCTCACGTTTGATCCCATCATGACGCGGCAGCGTGTTGCCTTGGTGACTAGATGCGAAAGGTCCAAGGCTGCACGAATCGAAGGGACGGCGACAGTTCAATGATTCGTTCCACCTCGCGTGCTCGGTGGAACTTTCGGCAAAAACTACGATAACACCTGTACGTTAGTTTTATGAACGAAAGTGGATTTGCGGTGGCGTTTAATCGGTAAGCGCCATGTTTATACCACTGGCAGAATTGCGATGGTAAAACTCTTGACAGCTTTACCAATTAGGGTTTCTAGATTGTTAGGTTTACGTTTGGTAAAACGTTTTTAGCAGGTTGTTTACCATTTGACATCGAAAGGCTCGTTTATGAACCACATCGCTGCTCCAAGTGTTGCTTTTATTTTCGATTGCGACGGAACACTGGTTAATAGTTCCCCCGTCTGGGGCCATGCACAGACCGAGTTATTGTGCCGTCATGGCATTGATGTGACGGTCGACGATTTTGCCCAGTTTGAGCATTTGTCGCTCGAGGACGAGTGCCAGGCCTACCACGACACGTGGGGCATTGGCGCGAATGGCGAGGAGGTGTATCGCGAGCTGGGCGAGATTTTGATTGATGGGTACTCTAAGGTGCCGCCGCGCGAGGGGCTCCTAGCATTTTTGGAGCTGGCGAAGGCGGCGGGCATTGCCATGTGCGTTGCCACGTCCACGCCGGCCGAGCTGGTGCAGTCCGCCCTTGCTGGCGCCGGGCTCGATGCCTACATGGAGTTTGTGACCACCACGGGCGAGGCGGGGCGTTCCAAGCAGGTCCCCGATGTGTACGAGTTGGCGCTGCGCCGCGTGAAGGAGCGCCATGGGCATAAGTTTGAGCACACGTGGGTGTTTGAGGACGCCGTCTTTGGCCTTAAGAGCTCTGGCACCGCAGGCTTTAAGCGCGTGGGCATCTATGACCCGCACGGCCGCATGGAGCGCGACGAGGTTCGCGGCAACTGCGAGATCTTTATCGATAGCTATGAGGACCTGGATCTGGCCAGCGTGCTTGCGTTTGAGGGATAGGCGAGAGCTGTGGCTTGCAAGGTATTATTAGTCTGCGGCTCGCCCGTGGTGGCGAGCGCGGATCTGCTGCGTCACCTGGCGGGGGAGTGCGACCGCGTTGTTGCCGTGGACCGCGGGCGCGC
>CAJMPM010000185.1 GCA_905215225.1 uncultured bacterium | reverse complement strand
CTTGGCGAGTTACTGGTAGGCATTGGGGACGTTCTTGAACGACTACCCACGGCTATTGCGCGCATGGTTCGCATGACAGCCGTCTCTTTTATGTTTCCTTTAGCCGTCGCTGTCTAGGATGGGGGTTAGTCGATAGGAAGGGAGCACCGGGATGGACGCCGCGAGCGAGCGCGCAATCGAAGAGGACATGCTCGATCAGTTCAACTACTTTGATGATGAGGACGAGGAGCTGATCGACCGTCGCGAGCCAGCTCCGCTTGATTCCTTTGATCTGGTCGATGAAGAGCCCGTCGAGGACGAGGGCGAATCGGCGGAGCCCTCACAGCCTTCGCGCCTTGACTCGCTGCTTTCGAGAGCCCCCATGCACCACGGCGTTCGTGCCGGCGCGCTCCATATGAAAACTGACTGGCACCAGATCGTGACGGCAGGCGATGAGCTTGCCGTCGATGCGCCGCTCACCGATAAATCATCCATCATCTGCCGCACCGGTATGCTTATGCTGGCAAGCGGAACAGGTGCCTGGCGCGTGCGCGATACCATGAATCGTGTTGCCGCTGTACTCGGCGTCACGATTCACATCGACCTGAGTCTCCTGTCGTTTGAGTGCACCTGCATCGAAGATGGCCACTGCTTTAACGAGGTCGTCAGCCTACCCACAACGGGGGTCAATACTCATCGCATTTGGATGATGGAGAGCTTCTTAAAGGAAATCGAGACATACGGCCGCCGGTTTACCGTGCACGAATACCACGAGATGCTCAAGACCGTTGAGAGCTCAAAGCCCGATTACGCTCCCTGGCAACAGGGCCTTGCGGCAGCCTGTGCTTGCGGCGCCTTCGTCTTTTTGCTCGGCGGCGGCCCTATCGAGATGGCCTGCGCGTTTGTGGGCGCGGGTGTCGGCAACTTTGCCCGCTCCCATATTCTCAAGCAAGGCCTTGGTCAGTTCAGCGCGCTGACGACCGGCGTTGCGCTCGCTTGCGTTTCGTATCTGCTGGCATTGCTCGGCCTTGGCCAGGTCATACCGGGGGCAATGTCGCACCAAGAAGGCTATATCGGCGCCATGCTCTTTGTGATTCCCGGCTTTCCCCTCATTACGGCAGGCCTCGACATCGCTAAGCTTGACATGCGAAGCGGTATCGAGCGTCTTTCGTATGCTGTGTCGATTATTGTGATGGCGACCCTCGTAGGCTGGATGGTTGCCGAATGTGTGGGGCTGGCGCCGGATGACTTCGCCCCGCTCGGTCTCTCACCGTTGGCTCTTACGCTCTTGCGTATACTGATGAGCTTTATCGGTGTATTTGGCTTCTCGGTTATGTTCAACAGCCCGGTAAAGATGGCCGCGGCGGCAGGGCTCATCGGCGCTGTGTCCAATACCTTGCGCCTTACGCTCGTCGATGCGCCGACGATGCTTCCGTTCCTGGGCTTGAGCGTAGGCATGCCTCCCGAGGCGGCTGCATTTATCGGGGCGCTCGTATCGGGCCTTCTGGCAAGTCTGGCAGAAATCAAGCTCACCTACCCACGTATCGCCCTCACGGTGCCATCGATTGTCATTATGGTGCCGGGCTTGTATCTGTATCGCTCGATGTATTACATGTGCACCTTCGACACGGTCAATATGCTCGGCTGGTTTGTGCGTGCAGTGCTCATCGTGGCGTTTCTGCCCGTTGGGCTGGGTGTGGCGCGCACCCTCACCGACCCTCGCTGGCGCCACACCAGCTAATTGGTGCAAGGGGGCAGGTCACTTTGTACCAAATGAGTTGCGGTGAAATAGGGACTGAATTGCTGCTTAAAGGGTCAAAACAGTCCGTATTCCACCGCAACTTATGGTGTCGGGGATTATTGGTGCCCCGCATCTCCATAAACTCAACGCTTACGAAGCGCGCGCCATTCGTGTTAGGGTAGTTCCACCACATAAGTAGTCGCAGACGCACGTACCACGGGCGGGCGAGATGAAGTCCCAACAGCTCCATCTTGCCCGCCCGTTTTTGTTGCGTGGCGCCGCGGTACAACACAGAGAGGAATCTGCCCTTTATGCCTATCAACAAACGAGAGAGCCTGCTGTTCACCTTTATCATGTGCTTTTGCATGGTGCTCTGGATGAGCATCTACAACGTTGCCCTGCAGCACGGGGCCATCAACGGCGAGGTCGTTGCCGCTGCGTGGCTCGGCTTCCCCGTTGCCTACATTTTTGCCATGTGCTGCGACTGGTTCGTCGCCAGCCCGCTCGCCAAGGGTTTCGCCTTTAAGTACTTGGTCACGCCGGGCAAGAGCTCGCCACTTGCCATGACGCTCGCCGTCAGCTCCTGCATGGTCGTTCCCATGGTCATCATCATGTCGCTGTACGGTGCCTGTGAGGGTCTGACGCACATGCCCGGCGGCATCCTTGCGAACCTGTATTCCGTGCCCGCGATCTGGATGATCAACATCCCGCATAATTTTGTGATGGCGCTGCCGTGGAACCTTTTGGTAGCCGGTCCGATTTCCCGCTTCGTCTTCCGTCGCGCCTTCCCTGTGGGGACGGTTTTCGAGGAGGAGCATGCCGAGCTCTTGGAGCAGGCTATGGCTCCTGAGTGCGAGTAGCTCGCTTAGGGATCTGCTGAGCGCGGGCGACTTGCTTGGTTGGAGCCCTAAGCGTGGATAGCTCTCTCGGCGACATCGCGGGCGTGAGCGGTGCGCATGACCGGAGGGCCCGTGCTGCTCCGTTGCCCGACGTGCTAGCGCGCAGAACAATCTGTTGGTGCATTCGGCGGCTGCTGAAGCGTTTCGGCAGCCGCTTTTTATACGGAGTTTAAATACAACAGTCTGTTGTATTACGTAGAGTGGTATATCTCTAGCGGGAAAAATGCGAGAGACGGAGCATTATGGCGTTGCTAGTAGGACTGGACGTAGGGTCGACGACGACCAAAGTTTACGCGATGCACGAGGATATGACCGAGGCGTGGTGGGGATATCGCCGCCACGGGGCGTGTCAGACAGCGAGCGTGCGCGCCATGCTCGGCGAGCTCGCCGAGCGCTTTCCCCATGAGTCGCTGCGCGTTGCGGTGACCGGCTCGGGTGCGCGCGATATCGCGACCGCGCTGGGCGCCTCGTACGTTCAGGAGGTGGTCGCCAACGCGCTCGCGATCAGCAGGTTCTATCCGCAGACGCGCTGCGCCATCGAGCTGGGCGGCCAAGACGCCAAGATGATCTTCTTCCGCACCAACGATAAGGGAGACATCGAGGTTGCCGACATGCGCATGAACGGTTCGTGCGCAGGCGGTCCCGGTGCATTTATCGACGAGATGGCAAAGCTCATGGGGGTCGGCACCGAATCGGGCGAGTTCGAGCAGCTCGCAAGCCGGGGAACGACCGTCCACGAGGTCTCGGGCCGCTGCGGCGTGTACGCAAAGACCGATATCCAGCCGCTGC
>CAJMPM010000184.1 GCA_905215225.1 uncultured bacterium | reverse complement strand
GCATCGGGCAGAAAACGCCAGGGTGCACGGTTTAAGAAATAGCGAACAGGCCCGAGTTCCCTGTGGAGCTCGGGCCTGTGTCTTTTGCGCGCTGGAATTCGTGCGTTAGAGGTCTGCGATCAGGGCTTCGGCGCAACGGATGCCGTCGGTGGCCGCGCTCATGATGCCGCCGGCATATCCAGCTCCCTCACCACAAGGGTAGAGGCCCGGGGTCGACACGGCATGGCACGTTCGGTCACGGGTGACAGTGACCGGTGAGCTCGAACGAGTCTCCACGCCGGTAAGAACGGCATCGGGGCGGGCGTAGCCTCGTAGCTTTTTTCCGAGTAGGGGAAGTCCCAGGCGGAGCGACTCGACGATATGCTGCGGCAGGGCTTCGTCAATTGCCGTCCAGGTCACACCGAGCGGATAGGTGGGCTTTACCTTTCCGGGCGCCTTGCTGGCGCGTCCTGCGAGGAAATCTCCGACGAGTTGTGCCGGTGCGTTCCAGTTGGAACCGCCCAGGCGATAGGCGGCCGCCTCGCAGGCACGCTGGAGCTCGATGCCGGCGAGCGGGTCATCGTTGGGAAGGTCCTCAGGCGTGACGTTAACGAGCAGGGCGGCATTTGCGGTGCGTCCGTCGCGGGCATTGAGACTGGCCCCGTTGACGCACAGATGGCACGGTTCTGAAGAGGCGGCAACAACCTGTCCGCCGGGGCACATGCAAAACGAGAACACGCTGCGGCCGTTGGGAAGATGGGCAACAAGTTTGTAGGGGGCCGCCCCGAGCGCTGGATGTCCCGCCGAGGCTCCATATTGGGCTCGGTCGATGTCGCGTTGCGGATGCTCGATGCGAACGCCCATGGCAAAGGTCTTTTGTGCGAGGGCCACGTTGTGGACCTTAAGGAGCTCAAAAATATCGCGAGCAGAATGCCCGCAGGCGAGGATGAGGTGCTTTGTCTCGATTGGCTCGTAAGCGGCGTCTTGGGACGATTGGACATCAATACCGGTGATGGCGCCAGACGCGTCGATGCGAATGTCGACGAGCTTCGTTCGATAACGGACGACACCTCCGAGCTGCTCGATGCGCTGGGATATAGCGGTGACAACCTTGGGAAGGATGTCGGAGCCAATGTGCGGCTTGGCATCCCACAGAATATCGCGGGGCGCACCCGCCTCGACGAAGGTTTCGAGGATAAGGCGATGGGCGGGATTTTTTGTTCCCGTATTGAGCTTGCCGTCCGAGAAGGTCCCCGCGCCGCCCAGACCAAACTGGATATTACTCTCGGGGTCGAGGATGCGCTCCTTTAGAAAGAGGTCGATCGCCTGCGAGCGGCGAAATGCCGGGTCGCCGCGCTCGATGAGCAAGGGCTTAAGACCTGCTTCGGCGAGCGTAAGCGCAGCGAAAAGGCCGGCGCATCCGGCGCCGACAACGACAGGGCGTTCTTGAGGTGCGTCGGAGACGGGGGTGGGGAATGAAGACCCATCGTCTTCTATCGCGCGTACGCGCGAGCGGTCACGCTCGGCAACGCTGTCGACCGCTTCTCGCTCGAGGTGGGGACTAGTCAGCTCAACACGAAAGCTCAGGATAAAATGGACGTCTCGTTTTTTGCGGGCGTCGATTGACTTGCGGTGGAGCTCGATGGACATGATCTCGGAGTCCTTGCAACGTAGGACGCGCTTAGCGACTCGCTTGCCAACAATGAGGCAGGCATTTTCATCGCCGGCTTCATCGAGCGACGCGTTGACTTGGGTGATTTCGATCATCGAGGTCTCCTTAGAGGCAAGAAAGAGGCCGTCCGGTATCCCAGACGGCCCGAATGCGTTTTTGATTATAGACTGCGCGGCTACAGGCTGCTTGCAGCGCGAATGCCCGAGAGCCAGGCCCACGCAAGGTTAAAGCCTCCGCAATCGGCGTCGATGTCGAGCGCTTCGCCGCAGACGTAAAGCGGGGCGTCGACAGCGCTGCGCGCGCGTAGACTGGGTGTTGAGATGCTCTCGACAGATACACCACCACGCGTGACCTGCGCCGAGCGCTCCTCGGCTGTACCCTCGACGAGCAACTTAAAGTGCTTGAGGATCGAGACCAGGTGGATGACATCGTTGGAGCCTGGATGGCACTGCTCGAACGCCGTGCAGACGACGCGGGAGAGTTGCGGGGCGAGCATGCCGTCGAGCCAACGGGGATCGCGGGGCGAAAAGCCGCCGAGCAGCTCAACGCGCCGGTTGAGCATATCGAGCAGCTCGTCTTTGGAGAGGTCGGGGAAAACGTCGAGCAGGATCGTATCGCCGCGCTGGATACGACGGGAGAGGTTGAAGACAGCGTCGCCCGAGATACCGAAGGCGCGAAACAGGACTTCACCGGCTTCGTGCCAGAGCTCATTATGATTGCGGGCGAGCGTCAAGTGGGCGCGGACGCGCAGGCCATCCAACGTCTTGAGTGCCGCCCGATCGCCGACGACCGTTGCCGATACGGGGCAGAGGATGGGGCGCAGCGAAGTGAGGGGGAGGCGAAACGTATCGGCGATACCGGGGGGGTTGCCGCCCGTGGCGATAATTACGGCATGCGCCTGCAGGGCCTCGTTCTTGCGAGGGACATCGGCGAGCGCTTTCCGAAGCGAGCGGAGCACCGATTTACGGTCGTCGTGCTTTTTTGCCTTGAGCGCCCGCGCTGGACGGTCTATTTGGAGTGCCCAGCCTTCGGAAGCTTTGTGCGCCGAGGCAACGTTGGCTCCGCAGATTAAGGTGATACCTAGGCGGTCGCAAACGTTGAGAAGCGCGTCGCGCACCGATTCGGCGCGAAGGGAGCGCGGGTACAGCCGGCCTTCCTCGGAGGTTGTCATGATACCCAGCGAGGAGAAGAAACCCATAAGCTCTTGTTCGGGCTGGGGGCCCATGACGGATTCGACGAATGCGGGGTGGTTATACCGCTGAGGATCAATCGATTCGTTGGAGAGGTTGCAGCGGCCGTTACCGGTCGCAAGGAGCTTAAGGCCACAGGCGACATCGCGCTCAACGATGCAGACGCTTTTGCCAGCGCGTGCGGCCGTAATGGCGGCGGCGAGGCCTGAAGCCCCGCCGCCGATTACCAGGACGTCATAGAAGGCGCTCGCGTTCACTTAGGCCTCGTCGGTCTCGTGCGGGGTAATGGCCTCGACGGCAGAGACTGCCTTGGGCAACATGTCATCGGGCAGCGCGGTCTCGACCTCGCCCTTATCGCAGGCCTCGGCGAGTGCCGGATTAATGGGAAGCTGGCCCAAGATGTCGAGGTTATAGCGATCTGCGACCTCGGGGAGCTTGCTCTTGCCAAAGACCTCGATCTTCTTACCGCAGTCGGGGCACTCAATATAGCTCATGTTCTCGACAATGCCCAGAATGGGGACGTTCATCTTCTCGGCCATGTTGACCGCCTTGGCGACGATCATCGAGACTAAGCCTTGCCGGCTC
>CAJMPM010000183.1 GCA_905215225.1 uncultured bacterium | reverse complement strand
GGAGGCCACATTAAGTGGCCTCCTGTTCGTGCGGAACTCGCGATAAAGTTCATATAAGGCCGCTGGGCCGGTCAGGGCCGGGGACCTTTCTGTATCGATATGGCTTCTGAGCTGGATAGGCGTCGACAACGTCCAGCAAGGTTAACAAGCCAGCGTCGAATTTCCGGCGTGCTTTAGCTGAAAGAAAAAGATGGCATGCGGAGCTTTGCTCCGCATTTGGGATGAGAGCCTCTCGGGAGCGGGCGGGCGTATACAAGGTTTATCGCGAGTTCCGCACGAGCCGGAGAGCACTTAATGTGCTCTCCGTGCGAGCAGGACTGTAGAGCAGGAAACCTTGTATACGCCCGCGCGCTCCCGAGGGGCATCTCTCATGCAAAAACTTTTGTCTGGTAAAGTCCGAGGTCAGTGGTGTTTTATACCGAGAAATTCAAAAAAGTGGAAAATTCATTACATATTTGCGTTGACTTTAGGTAACTAAAGTTTCATACTCCTTTTCAACCACTGGGGGATGTGAACACGCACGGATCGTTCACATCATGATTGAAGAGGATTTCTTAGACATGTTCACGCATCAGCTAAACATTATCAGCGTAGTAATTATCTGATGCGGGTTAGCACATACAGCTAGCCCGTACGATAACGGGCGGCTGATGAAGATGAGGGCCGTCGAGCGCAACCGACGGCCCTCATTTTTTATGTCTGGGAAGTTCTTTTTAGAGGAGGAAATGTAATGAACGGAGTTTTGCTCATGGTTGTGGCCGCGGCGGTGCTCGCCTGCGGCTATCTGGGCTATGGCCGATGGCTGGCCAACAAGTGGGGCGTTGACAAAGAGGCCCTCACGCCGGCCAAGCGCATGAAAGACGGCAACAGCTTCTCGCCCGTCTCCGCCTTCACCGCGTTCTCGCACCAGTTCAGCTCGATCTGCGGTGCTGGCCCTGTCACGGGTACGATCGTCGCCATGGCCTTTGGCTGGCTGCCCGTCGTGCTCTGGGTCCTCGTCGGTGGCATCTTCTTTGGCGCCGTCCACGACTTTGGCGCCCTGTACGCCTCGATGAAGAACAACGGCAAGTCCCTGGCCCAGCTCATCGAGAAGTACATCGGCAAGACCGGCCGTCGCCTGTTCCTGCTGTTCTGCTGGCTGTTCTGCATCATCGTCATCGCCGCTTTCACCGACATGGTCTGCAAGACGTTCATGTTCACCCCGGCCGTTGACGCTTCTGGTGCTGCTACCGGTGCCATCGACTTCACCAAGTCCTATGCCGCTGGCTGCGCTGGCACCATCTCCATCCTGTTCACCTTCGTCGCCATGGCCTTTGGTTGGGCCCAGAAGAAGTTCAACCTCACCGGCGCTGCCGAGTTCGTCACCGGCGTGGTGCTCATGGTCCTTATGTTTGCCGTCGGCATGCAGTTCCCGGTCTACCTGGACAAGTTCCAGTGGTTCGCCGTCGTCATGGTCTACCTGGTCTTTGCTGGCGCCATGCCCATCCAGATGCTCAAGACCCCTCGCGACTACCTCACTTCCATCATGATGATCGTCATGATCGTCTGCGCTGTCCTCGGCATCGTCGTCCTGGGCGTCAACGGTCAGGCCACTATCACCGCTCCGGTCTTCACCGGCTTCTCCACTGCCTCCGGCATGATGTTCCCGGTCCTGTTCGTCTCCGTCGCTTGCGGTGCTCTCTCCGGTTTCCACAGCCTCGTTTCTTCCGGCACCTCTTCCAAGCAGGTCGAGAAGGAGCAGGACGCCGTCAAGGTCGGTTACGGCGCAATGATCGTCGAGTCCTTCGTCGGCATCCTTGCCATCATCGTTGCCGGCATCATGTTCTCCGATATGAACACCGCCGGTACGGGCGCCCTCAACGCCGGTGTCGCTTCCACCCCGTTCCAGATCTTCGCCGCTGGCATCTCCCGCGGTATGCAGGCCTTCGGTGTTGACGGCACGCTCGCTACCGTCTTCATGACCATGAACGTCTCCGCTCTGGCCCTGACCTCGCTCGACGCCGTCGCCCGCATCGCCCGCACTTCGTTCTCTGAGTTCTTTGCCCAGACCAACGACGCCCTGGCCATCGAGTCCAAGGCCGGCTACATGAAGGTCCTCGGCAACCCCTGGTTCGCCACGGTCGTTACCCTGCTTCCTGGCCTCGCCCTCGCCTTTGGTGGCTATGCCAACATCTGGCCGCTCTTCGGTGCTTCTAACCAGCTGCTCGGCGGTATGACCATGATCACCCTCGCCGTGTTCTGCAAGTGCACCGGCCGCAAGGGTTGGATGCTCTACGTGCCCGTCGCCTTCCTGCTCTGCTGCACCTTCACTTCGCTGGTCCAGAGCGCCATGGGCTGCATGACCGCCGTCCAGGCCTACGGTTTCTTCGGCACCATCCCGGCTACCGCCACCACGGCTGCCGTTTCCGTCGCCGCTACCAAGGGCCTGCAGCTCGTCTTCGCCGTCCTGCTGATGGTCCTGGGCCTCATCGTTGCCGTCAACTGCCTCAAGGAGTTCTTCGGCAAGGAGGCTGGCTCCATGCCCGACGAGGAGCCCGAGTGGTCCGAGATGGGCAAGGCCGAGTATGGCCGCGCCGCTGCCGCCGAGGCTCCCGCCGACGCCGAGGCTGCCAAGGCGTAATCGACCTGACGAGTTGAACGTCACATCTATACAACTCGATAAGACCGGGTCCGCGGCTGCGCGGGCTCGGTCTTTTTTCATGCAAAAGCGGGCGATGCCCGAGTGTTCTCGCAGATGTTTTGCGTGGATAAGGGCGCGCGTTGTACCATATAGACGTATATGTGTACATATGAAAGGGGCCCCGTGGCCAAGACGGTATATTCCGATAACCAACAAAATGTCGATGCTCTGGCTGAGCGTCTGAGCGGACAAACGTCGCTTTCTGCCGAGCGGGCAAAGCTGGTTGCCTACGACCTGCTCTGCCGCAAGGCACTCAAGATCAAGTCGAGCGCGCTGGCGCAGATTTTCCGCTCCGTCGATAAGGAGTGCGACACCAAGGCGATGCGCGATGAGCTCATCGCGGCAAAGATCGTTACCAAGATCGAGGGCAGCGGCATTAATGGCCGCCCGGCGTTCTATACCATCAATGCCGAGATCCGCGATGCCCAGGAGCAGCCTGCCGAGTCCGTCGAGGATTTTGTCGTCGAGGATTCCGCTGACGTGCCTGCTGTGGAAGAAGCTGCTCCGCGTGAGCATGTCGATACCGATGAGTTGCTCGATGAGAACGTCGTGCGTGCCTTTACGGCCAAGGCAGGACGCGGCGGTTTTGGCGGGGGCGGCAAGCGCGATGCGCAGCGCCGCGCCCAGCAGGAGCGCTTCCGTCGCGCCGTTGCTCAAAAAGGTGAGATGGATGCCGAGGTTGTTGAGCCCGAGGTTGCTGTCGAGTCGCAGACGCCCGCGAAGGAGCAAAAGCCCGTGGAGGCCCAAGAGCCCCA
>CAJMPM010000182.1 GCA_905215225.1 uncultured bacterium | reverse complement strand
AGGCAAGGCCGACAAGCACCACGAGCGCAATGGCGATCGCGGGCGTGGAGGTGGCAGCGCCGGAGTACTGGTTCATGAGCTCCATGCCCTCGGCGGCAAACACGCCACCGTACGGATGCAACACGGACGCGGCAACATCGACCAGCACGGGCGCGATCACGGGAGCGCCAATGCCCAGCACGACGCAGATGGCCGCGAGCAGGCCCTGTGCAAACACCATGGGGGCGGGAACCGCCTTGGCATTGGCAGCGGCCTCGGAGCGGGGCGCGGAGGCAAAGGAGACGCCATAGGCCTTGACGAAGCACGTGACAGCCAGCGCGCCGGTAATGGCGAGCGCGACGGCAGCGAACACGGCCACGATCATGACGGCCTTGTCGCCCTGCATGGCGGCATTAAAGAGCGACTGGTAGGTAAACCACTCGGACACAAAGCCGTTGAAGGGCGGGATGGCCGAGATGGCAAGCGCGCCAACGAGGAAGCAGCTGGCCGTTGCCGGCATACGACGGAACCGACCGCCCATCTTCTCCATATTGCGCGTACCCGTGGAGTACAGCAGCGCCCAAGAACAGCTCGCCCTTAAACATCGCGTGGTTAAACGTGTGATAGAGGGCGGCCATCAGAGCCAGGACGGCGATGCCGACCGAGTTGAGCGCCATAGCGGCCATGGAGGCGCCGACGCCGAGCAGAATGATGCCGATGTTCTCGACGGAGTGATAGGCCAGCAGGCGCTTGATGTCATGCTCCTGCAGGGCGAAGGCCACGCCGAGGACCGACGAGATCGCACCGAAGACCATGACCATAAGGCCCCACCAGACCTGAACGCCCGAGGCGGAGAGCAGGTCGAGACCCACCTTGAGGATACCGAAGATACCGATCTTGATCATGCCGCCGGACATGAGGGCCGACACGTTGGACGGCGCCTCGGGATGCGCCTTGGGCAGCCAGCCGTGCAGCGGGATGATACCGGCCTTGGCGCCAAAGCCAAAGAAGGCGAGCACGAAGCACACGGATGCGACCGCGGGGCTAAACTGCGTGGCGCGGAAATCCGCAAAGGCAAACGAGCCGCCGGCGAAGTTGGTCATGGTGAGGAAGCTCGCCATGATGAGCACAAAGCCCACGTGCGCGATCACAAAGTAGAGCCAACCGCCATGGATGGAGTTCTCGTTCTCCTCGATCACGACCAGGAAGTACGAGGTCAGCGACATGAGCTCAAAGGCGACCAGGAACCAAAACACGTTGTCGGCGGTGATGACGAGCATCATGGACGCCACGAAGGTGTTAAAGAAGAAGCCGGCGCGGCCCTTTTTGCCCGGGTACTCATCAAAGTAGTTGAGACCGTAGATCGAACCGGCAAACGCGAGCACCGAGATGAGCGCCACGAACAGGCCGGACAGCTGATTGAGCAGCAGCTGGAAATGGGCAAACGGGAAGAACACGATGGTGTCGACCGACGTGACATCGCCCAGCACGGCCTGGATACCGGCCACAAACGAAAGCACCGCGGCGACGGCGCCGATAAGGCAGCCGGCGGTCTTGGCGGCGTTATCGGCCTTGATCAGCAGAACCGAGGCGAGCGCACCGATGCACGAGACGGCAAGCGATGCGATAAACAGCGTCATGCTATCCAT
Organism: uncultured bacterium; assembly: GCA_905215225.1. GTDB lineage: Bacteria > Actinomycetota > Coriobacteriia > Coriobacteriales > Coriobacteriaceae > Collinsella. Next base: position 1,919 of record CAJMPM010000182.1, on the reverse strand, counting down.
TGTTTACGCTCCCTTCTGCTTTCTCGGACAGGCCCTGGGCCACAGCGGTAACGTCGACGACCGGACCGTTTTCGATCGAGCGCAGGCGCTTGGCCTCATCGAGCTCGCGATCGGCCGCGCCGCCCATGACGGTCAGCGCCTTGGTGGGGCACGCCGCCACACAATGCGGGCCGTCCGGATCGAAGGCGCACAGGTCGCACTTGACAGCGCAGGTGTACTGGCCGGGAGCCCACGTAAGCAGGCTGCTCAGGGACTTAGGATACGAAGGCGTCGGGTCGCACATGCCTGCGACACCGGCGATAGACGTGCCATCGGGATGGATGGCGCCGAAGGGGCACGCGATGGCGCACAGCCTGCACCCGATGCACTCCTGCTCCTTAACGTGGATGCGGTCGCCATCGTGCTCGATGGCATTCACCGGGCAAACCTCGGCGCAGGGGGCACCCTCGCAATGGTGGCAGGCAAGGGCGGCCGAAATACCGCCGGTCTTCACGAGCGCCAGGCGCGGCGTATCCTGAAGACCCTGCATCCGGTGGGCGTCGGCACAGGCGGACTGGCATGTTCCGCAGCCGATGCACCTCTCCGGGTTGATGTCGATGAAGCGGTTCTTCCCCACTTCCTTTCTATATTACGGGCCGGGCTCCCGAACGTACGGGACGCCCGGCCCAAAAAGCCAACGAGAACGGGACTACACGATTTGATTCACGTGCGTCTCGTCGTCGAACTTGGCGGCGCCGGGCTCAACGTCCTGGGGAGCGGCGGCGTCCACCAGAGCCTGCTTGAGCTCGGTGTACTGACGCTCGACCTCGCCCTCTGCCCAGACCTGGTCGGCAATGGCATCGACCTGGCAGGCGGAGAACTTGTCCTCGGGCGTATGCGAGACCGGGTCGACCTTGTGCATGGTCAGCTCGTTGCACTTGCCGATCCACCACTGGTAGGTCATATAGACCGTGCCCTTGTTGATACGGTCGCTCACGTCGGCGCGGCTGTATACCTGGCCGCGGCGGCTGTGAATTGAGACGATGTCGCCATTCTTGAAGCCGCGCGCATCGGCGTCCGCGGGATTCATGAGGACAAAGACGGGCTCGTCGGAATGCAGCGCCAGCGTCTTGAAGTTGCCGGTAATCGAGCGGCAGCTGTAGTGGCCGACCTCGCGGACGGTGCACAGAATGAGCGGGTACTCATCGTCGGGAAGCTCGGAGGGCGCCTCCCAGTCGTGCGCCATCAGGTTGGCGCGGCCGTCCTTGGTGGTGAACTTGCCACCAGCGAACATGTCGGGCGTACCGTGGTCGTTCACATCGGTGCTCTTGACGGGCCACTGGGCGTAACCGCCCTCGGGAGCCATCTTCTCGTAGGTCGCGCCCACAAAGTTGGGGCACAGGCTAATGCACTCGTTCCAGATCTGCTCGGTGTTGTCGTAGTGCATGGGATAGCCCATGCGCGTAGACAGGTCCGCGAAGATCTCCCAGTCGTGACGGCACTCGCCCTTGGGCGGAACGGCCGCGTCAAAGTGCTGGAAGCTACGGTCGGATGCGGTAAAGACACCCTCGTGCTCGCCCCAAGAGGTGGCAGGCAGGATGACGTCGGCGAGCATGGTCGTCTGCGTCATAAAGATGTCCTGGCAAATGAACAGATCCAGCTCGGAGAGCGTCTTGCGCATACCGGCCGAATCGGGCTCGGTCTGCACCGGGTCCTCGCCGTAGTTGTAGAAGCAGTGCACCTTGCCCTCGTCGACCTGGTGACCCAGGTCGGTGAGCTTGTAGCCCTCCTCGAGCGGGAGCTTTTCCTCGGGTACGCCCCAAGCCTTGGCAAACATCGCACTCACTGCCGGGTATGTGACCTATTGGTAGCCAGGGTACAGGTTGGGCACCATGCCCAAATCGCAGGAGACATGGACGATGTTCTGACCACGCACGGAC
>CAJMPM010000181.1 GCA_905215225.1 uncultured bacterium | reverse complement strand
TGCGGACCGAAGAGATTGGCGCTTCCACCCAGCGTTACCGCTACGATCACCGACAGGATCATACAATCGATCAGTACCCTGTCCATACGTTTTTTCTTCCCGGCACCGTAGATCTGACTGGTGAAGCTCATACACGCCTGGGTAATGGAATTCACCGACACGAACAGGAATCCAAATGGATCGTTCAAAACCGCCCTCGAGTTCACAGTCGATATGTGCGCAAGGCTTTTTGGACGCATACCCGCTCGAGAACGAGGAGGCCGCCTTCTTATCGGGAAAGACGACCGTGGCCTCGGTCACCGTATACGACATGAGCGTAACCGCTACTCGTCGTCATCATCGAGCATGGCGGAACCATCGATGGCGTAAAGCTCGTCAAACTCCTCAGGCGCAGGCTGATCGGTCAGCTCGACCTCGGACGGAGCATCGTCATCAAACTCAAGTCCACAGGCAAGGCGGACCTTATGCTCAATCTCGTCGGCACAATCGGGGTGTTCGCGCAGGAACGCCTTGGCGGCCTCGCGACCGTTGCCGAGCTTATCCTCGCCATAGGCAAACCAGGACCCCATCTTTTTGCAAATGCCGCACTCAACTGCCATATCCAGAATCGAGCCCTCTTTGGAGATGCCGGTGCCGTACATAATGTCAAACTCGGCCGAGCGGAACGGAGCGGCCACCTTGTTCTTAACGACCTTGGCGCGCACGCGATTACCGATAACCTCGTCCTTAAGCTTGATGGTATCGATTTTGCGAATATCGATTCGCACGGAAGAGAAGAACTTGAGCGCACGGCCGCCCGTGGTGGTCTCGGGATTGCCGAACATGACGCCGATCTTCTCGCGCAACTGGTTAATGAAGATGCAGGTCGTGTTAGACTTGGAAAGCGAGCCGGCGAGCTTACGGAGCGCCTGGCTCATCAAGCGAGCCTGCAGACCCACCGTTGTGTCACCGATCTCGCCCTCGATCTCGGCACGCGGAGTCAAGGCGGCAACAGAGTCGACGACGATGGCGTCAATGGCACCGGAGCGCACAAGCATATCGACAATCTCGAGCGCCTGCTCGCCCGTATCGGGCTGGGAAATGAGGACCTCGTCGATATCAACGCCGATGCGCGCGGCATAGGTGGGATCAAGCGCGTGCTCGGCATCGATAAATGCCACGACGCCGCCCATGGCCTGCGCCTCTGCAAGGATCTCGAGCGAAAGCGTCGTCTTACCGGAGGACTCGGGGCCATAAATCTCGACGATACGGCCGCGCGGTACGCCGCCGATACCCAAGGCGGCATCGAGCGCCAGAGAGCCCGTCGGAATAGCCTCGACCTCGAGCTCGGGACCGCCGTCGCCATACCTCATGATAGAGCCCTGGCCGAACTTCTTCTCGATCTCTGCCTTGGTGGTGGCGATCATCTCATCGCGCTCTTTACCCGTCGTGCGTGCATGAACAGTACGTACGGGACCTGAATTCTTGGCCATGAATAGCCCTCCTCTTAACAACCTGCATCGATAATAAACGAACGGCTGTTCGTGGTCAACCGTTCAGGCCAATCATATGCAGGCGGTCTTTCCAAAACCCAACCAAACGCCGACCAAACACTGACCAAATACTTGACCACAAAGGACCAAATATGAACAAGGCAGGCAAAAATACATCTACAACCAGCACAAACGCTAAATTTGTCAGAGGTCCCTATCTCCACAATTAAGGGGCCCTAAGGCCCCTTAAAACATGTCTATTCCATAGAGTTGAGCACAAGGGCAATGCGCCCCAATGCCTCCGCGACCGCATGGGCACGAACACACGAACGGTCGCCCTCATAGTGGCAGCGCACAGAGTCCACGACCGGCACGCCCCCATCGGCGGAACGATGCGCCCAGCCAATATAGAAAGTGCCCGCCGGATCGTCCTCAGTGCCACCGCCGGGGCCGGCATAACCCGTTGCGCTCACTGCAATATCGCTCTGGTACAGCTCCAGCGAACCCACCGCCATCTCGCGCGCGGTCTGATGCGACACCGCGGTATAGCGGTCGAGCGTCTCCTGCTCAACACCAAGAACACGATGCTTAATCTCATCGCAATAGGTCACCGCACCGCCACGAAGCACCGCTGAGGCACCCGGGATATCGGCAATCGTCGAGGCGATCATACCCGCCGTCAGCGACTCAGCCGTCGAAACCGTCACGCCCCGAGCGCTCGCGCGCTCGACAATATCACGCGCCAGCTCCTCGTTATGTGCGGAAATCTGCTCAAAAGAGTCCGTCATACCCACCAGGACCTAGACCGAAAAGACGATCTTGCGACAGTTCCAGAAGTACTGGGCGCCCGAGCCAATGGTCAAAATCACGGCGATGACGTACAGGAAGCGCGACACCGAGTAGATGCCGAGCGTCAGCGCCACCGGGCCAAGGTGCAAGCCGGCCATAGCAAAAACGCACAGGTAACCGCAAATGGAGACCATCGTGGTTGCCGTCTTGTACTTGCCGAGCTTATCGGCCGCAACGACCACACCGGCCGCACTCGCGACCATGCGAAGGGCGCTCACCAGCAGCTCGCGGAACAGGATAATGAACACGGACCACACGGTCACCGCGCCAAAATCCAAGAACAGCAGCAGGGCCGAGAACACGAGCAGCTTATCGGCGATGGGGTCCAAGAACTTGCCAAAATCGGTGATCTCGTTGCGCGAGCGCGCCAGATAGCCGTCGACCTTATCGGTGCACGACAGGATCACGTACAAAATGAAGGCAGCGGCGGCGAGCGGGCCGTCGAAGGTGCTCCAATCCGTACCGGCAACACTCGTGTGAGAAAGCGCCGACACGATCATGAACACCGGGATAAAGACGATGCGAACGCACGTCACGATGTTGGCGGGCGTCCAAACACTCGTCAGTTCCTTATTGCTCTCGTTAGCCACGACGCTCTCCTACTCCACAACATGACCGATAAGCTCATAGCAGAAGCTATCGGTAAACTCGACGGTCAGAATATCGCCCACGGACGCCTCGCTGGCGTCCAGATGCACCGCGCCATCGGAATCGGGCGCCTGGAACCAAGCGTGACCGATCAGCTCGGCGCCGTCCTCGGTCTCCTCGACGCCGTCGACGATCACCTGGGCACGCTCGCCCACATGGGCCGCCGTGGCGGCAAAACCGAGCGACTCGGCCAGGTCCATGGCCTCCTGGGCGCGCTCGAGCTTGACCTCTTCGTCGACCTGACCCTCCATCTTAGCGGCCAGGCTGCCCTCCTCCTGCGAGTAGGCAAAGACGCTCGTGTAGTCAAAGCCGACGGTGTCCATAAAGTCGATAAGATCGCGGAACTCGTCGTCGGTCTCGGTCGGGAAGCCGACCATGGCCGTGGAGCGAATCACAATACCGGGGATGCGCTCGCGCAGGTCGCGCGGTGTGAAATACACGTCCATCGCCTCGGAGAGCGTGGGCATGGTCTTTTGCCGGGAGGGGTCGCGGGAGAGATAGGGGAAGCCCGTCACATCCAGCGGCGCGCCGTCCTCATCGGTCAGCAGCGTCGGCACATCTTCCAGGTGCGCAAAGAAGAAGG
>CAJMPM010000180.1 GCA_905215225.1 uncultured bacterium | reverse complement strand
ACTTCCATATGCACGTCCTCGGCGGCAAAAACCTGGGCGAGAACCTCATCTGAGGGCGCTTCTTCCTTGCAATGAAACGGGAGCTCAAGCACCGATAACTTATATATCAACGCAATAAACCCGAGCGCGAGGGCGTTTGGGTTTATTATTGAAGCGTATGTAACCTGGCGGCGCCACACCGCCTGTTAGTAGGGAGACACATGAACGTTCTGGTCGTCAACGCAGGATCTTCGACCCTTAAGTATCAGGTCATCGATACCAAGTCCCACAAGGTGTCCGCAAAGGGCTCCTGCGAGCGCGTCTGCTTTACCGGCGGCACCTTCACCCACGCTGCCAACGGCTCCAAGAAGGTGACCGAGAACATCGAGTTCCCCGACCACAAGGTCGCCATCGAGGTCGTCCTGAAGGACCTCGAGGCCAACGGCGTCAAGATCGAGGGCATTGGCCACCGTATCGTTCAGGGCGGCTGGTACTTTGGCGATTCCTCCCTCGTCGACGAGGACGTTCTCGCCAAGATCCGCGAGGTCGCCCCGCTGGCGCCGCTGCACAACAACCCCGAGGCCAATGTTATCGAGTTCTGCCTGGAGCAGTATCCCGATCTGCCCAACGTTACGGTCTACGACACCGCTTTCCACTTCAACATGCCCGAGGTCGCCAAGACCTACGCCCTTCCCAAGGATGTTTGCGACAAGCTGCACATCCGTAAGTACGGCGCCCACGGCACCAGCTACCGTTACATCTCCAAGAAGGTCGCCGAGATGACCAACGGCGAGGCCCGCAAGGTCGTTGTGTGCCACATCGGTTCCGGTGCTTCCCTGTGCGCCATCGAGGACGGCAAGTGCATGGATACCACTATGGGTCTCACCCCTCTCGACGGCGTCATGATGGGCACCCGCTGCGGCTCCATCGACCCGGCTACCGTGTGCTACCTGCAGCGCGAGGGCGGCTACACTTTCGACGAGGTCGACGAGATGATGAACAAGAAGTCCGGCCTTTTGGCTGTGACCGGTGGCAAGACCAACGACTGCCGCAACGTCGAGGAGCTTGCCGCCGCTGGCGACCCCGAGGCTCAGCTCGCCTTCGACATGTTCGTCTACAAGATTGCCGCCAAGGCTGCCGAGATGGCCACTTCCATGTGTGGCATGGACACGCTGGTCTTCACCGCCGGCATCGGTGAGCACGCTCCGTCCGTTCGTGCCGGCGTTGCCGACCGTCTGGCCTTTATGGGTGTCAAGATGGACCACGCCCGCAACGCCCTGCGTGGCGACGGCGCTTGGTGCCTGTCCGCCAAGGATTCCAAGGTCAAGATCTTCGTCATCCCCACGGACGAGGAGTTCATGATTGCTTCCGACGTCGAGCGCATCGTCAACGGCAAGTAATTGCAAGAGGGGAGGGGCTGGACGACCAAGTGCCGTTCAGCCCCTCTTTTGCGCTCGTTGGGCGATATGCTGATAGCTATTTATCAAGATATGATAACTTCTTATTAAAATGCGGCCGCCTTAAGGGGTCTGCGTCGACCGTATTGCACTGCAAAGGAGTCTCATGAACGTACTTGTTGTCAACGCCGGCAGCTCAAGTCTTAAATATCAGCTTTTGGATACCGATACCCGCGAGGTTTTCGCCAAGGGCAACTGCGAGCGTATCGGATCGGACATGGGCATCTTTGGCCACTCCGAGAACGGTGGCGCCAAGCAGACCGAGGAGGTCCCTTTCCCCGATCATCGCTCTGCTATCGCTCGTGTGCTCGAGGAGCTCGAGAAGACCGACTTTACGATCGATGGCATTGGGCATCGTATCGTTCAGGGCGGCTGGCACTTCGATGATTCCGCAGTCGTCGACGACGAGGTCATGGCCAAGATTCTCGAGGTGGCACCGCTTGCTCCGCTGCACAACTACGGCGAGGCCGCGGCGATTGAGTATTGCCGCGAGAAGTATCCGGAGTTGCCCAACGTGGCCGTCTTTGATACCTCGTTCCACATGACCATGCCCGAGGTTGCCTACACCTACGCCCTGCCCAAAGACGTGTGCGACAAGTATCACGTGCGCAAGTACGGTGCCCATGGTACGAGCCACCGCTACGAGTGGATGATGGCTAAGGAGATCCTGGGCTCGTGCTGCCACCGTCTGCTCTCGTGCCATTTGGGCAACGGCGCCTCGCTTGCCGCCATCGAGGACGGCCTGTGCCGCGACACCACGATGGGTCTCACACCGCTTGACGGCCTGATAATGGGAACCCGCTGCGGCTCTATCGACCCGGCTACCGTGTGCTACCTGCAGCGCGAGGGCGGCTATAGCTACCAGGAAGTCGACGACATGATGAACAAGCAGTCCGGTCTGCTTGCCATCTCGGGTATCTCCAACGACGCCCGCGACATCCGTACGCGCGCTTCCGAGGGGGATGAGCGCTGCCTGCTCGCCTTTGATATGTTCGCCTATAAGGCTATGCAGCAGGCCGGCTCCATGATCGCTTCTATGGCGGGCGTGGATACCATTGCCTTCACTGCCGGCATCGGCGAGAACGACTGGTCGATCCGCAAGGCCTTCTGCGACTGCTTTGAGTGGCTGGGCGTACGCATCGACAACAACAAGAACCGCGAGGCTGTGGGCAACGGCCCGCAGGTCATCAGCGCCGCCGGTTCCGCCGTTACGGTCATGGTCATCCCCACCGACGAGGAATACATGATCGCCCACGACGTCGAACGCCTGACCAAGAACAACTAACGCGCGCATTTGCAAGTAAGCGAAAGGCCTCCTGAGCAACGGCTCGGGAGGCCTTTTTGCTGGCATACGGAAATTCCAGTCCCAAAGTGATCATCGCCGGCAACGCCCGCACTTTCAGCAACGACACCCATCCGTTCAGATTTTTCAGACCCAGCTCGTAGCCAAGCCGCCGTCCACCCCAGATACCCTGATTACTACGTAGTGGTAGAAGGCCGTACGGGCTAACCCCTGAAAACACTCCGCAGACCAGAAACGCCCCCGTTCGTAGCTCCGAAGGAGCAGAACGGGGGCACTTCATTGGTCGAGGACGTTTTCAGGGGTTAGCCCGTACGGCCTTCGGGCGAGTACGTCCGCTACTCAGCCATCTGAGCCTGGACGGCGGTGATGGCCACGACACCCACGATGTCGTCGGCAGAGCAGCCGCGCGAAAGGTCGTTAACCGGCTTGGCGATGCCCTGCAGGATGGGGCCGTAGGCGTCGGCGCCGGCGAAGCGCTGGACCAGCTTGTAGCCGATGTTGCCGGCCTCGAGGTCGGGGAACACTAGCACGTTGGCCTTACCGGCAACGGAGGAACCGGGAGCCTTGAGCTGGGCGACGGTGGGGACGATGGCGGCGTCGAGCTGCAGGTCGCCATCGATGGCGAGCTCGGGAGCCTTCTCCTTGCAGAACTTCACGGCCTCCTGGACCTTCTTGGCGACCTCGCCGCCGGCGGAGCCCATGGTGGAGTAGGAGAGCATGGCCACGTGCGGCTCAACGTTGCCCATGAAGGTGGACCAGGAGTGAGCGGAGGCGATGGCGATCTCGGAGAGCGCGTCGGAGGACGGGTTGATGGTGAGGCCGCAGTCGGCGA
>CAJMPM010000179.1 GCA_905215225.1 uncultured bacterium | reverse complement strand
CGACGTTGTCGAGCGCAGTAGGGCTGACGTTGACCGAAACGCAGGTATCGACGCGCAGACGCACGTCGCGGACGCGCAGCAGCGCACCGCCGCCGGTCAACAGGATGCCGTAGTACATAAGATCCGAGGCAAGATCGGGCGGCGTGGCGTCGAGGGCGTCCTTGACGGCCTTGGCCATCTCGTCGAGCGGCTTATTGAGCGCGCGACGAATCTCCTCGCTCTCGATGCGCACGGTCTTGGGCAGGCCCGTGATCACGTCGCGGCCGTTGACCTCGACGTCGAGCTCGTCCTTGAGCGGCACGGCAGAACCGACCTTGATCTTGATGTCCTCGGCCGTGCGCTCGCCGATAGCCAGGTTATAGGCATCGCGAACGTGGGTAAGGATGGCCTGATCAAACTCGTCACCGGCAATGCGGATGGACTGCGACACGACGATACCGCCCATGGCGATAACGGCGACCTCGGTGGTACCGCCACCGATATCGATGACCATGGAGCCGGTGGGCTCCTCGACAGGCAAGTCGGCGCCGATGGCAGCAGCCATGGGCTCCTCGATCAGGTATGCCTGGCGGGCACCGGCCTGAATCGTAGCCTCAAAAACAGCGCGCTTCTCGACCGACGTGACGCCGGAGGGGACGCAGACGACGACGCGCGGACGCGGCGTCCACGGATAGCGCTTCTCGGACGCCTTGTCGATAAAATAGCGAAGCATGGCCTCGGTAACATCGAAGTCGGCGATGACGCCGTCCTTCAGGGGACGAACGGCCACGATGTTGCCGGGCGTACGGCCGAGCATGCGCTTTGCCTCGATACCGACCGCCAGGATGCGCTCATCGTTCTTGTCGATGGCGACAACAGAGGGCTCGCGAATAACGATGCCCTTGCCGCGCACGGAGACAAGCGTATTTGCGGTGCCGAGGTCGATGGCAAGATCGCCCGCATAGCTACCGAAGAACATATCCATCAAAGAAAACAACGCAACTCCTGATGTGTTGGATGATTGCTGGAAAACTACTAGCTCATCATACTAGCGCAAGCCCGGCACCTCACTTGCGGTGAAGCGCCGGGCAAAGCTAAATCCCATAAGGTCACTACTGGTTGTCAGCAGCCGAGAAATCCATATCGAGCGAGGAAACGGCCCAGCCGATATGGTTGTCGGAGCGCACGAATTTGACGGTGTACTCCTGCTCGCCGCCCTTGGACAGCGATGCCTTCACCTTGGCGGTCGTCTCGGTCATGGACTGATCCATGCCCTCGACGGACACGGTGGCACCCTGCGGAATCGAGGAGATGATCATCGACTTAGCGTCCTCGGACAGGCTCGAGGCCAGGCAAGACTCGGCCTTTGCCGTATCACCGTCGCCGGCAGCCTGGAACAGATCGGTAACGACAGACTCCTGGGACGGGAAGCCAAAGCCGCGCGTGTAGGCAAAGCCAAGACCGCCTGCGGCAATGACGATCAGCAGAAGCAGCACCAAGAAAACCTTGAGGCCCGTGTGGCGATGGCGACGACGGACCTTGGCCTGCTTACGATCCTGACGGTCCTGCTGGACCATCTCGGACTCGGACAGCGTAAAGAAGCCGGTGTCCGAGGGATCGGGCATAAACTGACCGGTCGCGCCCGTAGGATCGAGCGGATCGACGGCAGGAGCGTCCATCGCGGGCGCCGGAGCCGTGGCCATAGCCGTCTGGGCAGACAGCGCGGCAAGCGAATCGTGCACGCGGGCAAGCTCATCGGCCTGCTCGGAGGTGAGCTGGTAGATGCCATCGGCAGTAGCGGCGTTAAAGGCGTCGAGTGCGTCGGAGGGACGGCCGGCGGCAGAAAGCGCCTGACCCATGCCGGCATTGAGCGCACGCGTGTCGTCGCGGGGGCCGGCAAAGTCGATAGCCGTGCGGTAGGTCTCCACGGCGTCTGCCGGACGGCCGAGCTTAATGAAGCAACGACCGAGCTCGCCGAGTGCGGCGGCAGGAGCCGGATTGGCGCCGTCGATAGCGGCCTGGCGGAAGGCAGTGCCGGCATTGGCATAATCGCCCGACTGGAACAGCGCATTGCCCAGGCCCAGATAGGCCTTGAACGGCGTGGCATAGGAAGCATCCTGCGTAGCAGCAGAGAACGCCTGGGCGGCCGTCGTGTAGTCGCCCCCGGCGGCGAGCGCCTTGCCGCGGTTGGTGAGCAGTGCACCGCGTTTGCCATAGGTACCGTCGTTGAGGGCGGCGGCGTAGGCCTCGGCGGCCTCGGCATACATGCCCAGGTGCATCAAGGCGTTGCCGCGCAGATGGTCGGCCTCGCCCATGATCTCACTGGGGGTCTTTGCCGCACCGAGCATCTGGGCGGCAGCGGAATAATCACCCGCGCGATAAGCGGCGCGGCCCTGTTGGATCAGCTGGCTATTCAAGGAAGTCCCCTTTACTCGTGAACGATCTCGACGTGGACGATCTTGTCGCCGGCACGCAACTGCGAAATCACATCGAGGCCCTCGACCGTGGTGCCAAAGACGGTGTAGCCGGAGTCGAGGTTATGCTGAGCGCCCAGGCAGAAGTAGAACTGCGAACCCGCGGAATCAGGGTCCATGGAGCGTGCCATGGCAAGGGCACCATCGACATGGCTGTTGCGCGGATTGGTGGCAAACTCGCCCTTGATGCAGTAGCCGGGGCCGCCGGTACCGGGCATGCCGTCGGGGCCCTCAAGACCGGCGGCGACATCGGCGCCGGACATATCGCGGGTATTGGGGTCGCCGCCCTGGATCACAAAACCGGGCACATAGCGATGGAACTTAAGGCCGTCGTAAAAACCCATCGTGGAAAGCTCGCAGAAGTTCGCCACGTGGATGGGGGCGCCCTCGCCGTCAAACTTGACCTTGATGGTACCCTTCGACGTCTCGATAACGGCGCACTCGTCGCCGGCAAGCTGATACTCGGGCGTGTAGAGCTCTTTCTTAAAACCAAACATGTGGTTCCTTCCTCGTGCGTTTAAAGCATATTTGGTCAAATTGTAGCAATAAGCACGGGCTTCCATCAATTGCGCACGCAGGTTATGCCGCCGGAGGGCAACAAATTACGAACGTTGCTGCGGTCTCCATGCGCTCACATTGGCGTCGTACTGGTTAAGCGCGCTGTTGCCGCCTTGTGCGATGGGCGCCAGGATCTCGCTCTGACGGGCGCTCAGCGACTCGCCGTCGGGAATGGACAGCGAGATATCCCAGCTCTGGCAGATCACGTCGACACGCTCGTACATCCACTCGGCAAGCTGCTTTAAGTGGGCGATGTCATCCGCATAGACCGTATCGTCTTGCACCTTAAGGTTGTTGAGCTCATCTTGCGTCTTTTTAATCTGGTCGCGCAGGGCGTAAGCACTCTGCGACAGCTCCTGACGGGTGGACAGCGGCGTTCGAAGATAGCCGTTGTTAAAAGAATCGATGACCTCGCCGATCTGGTCCTCGTCACCGTAGGACACGATGGTCTGATACAGACCGTCGAGCCTGGTATAGAGCTGATCATCGGTCAGCACGGTTTCTTCCTGGACCACCTCGGCAGAATCGTCTTGCTTGGTATCGTCCTCAGTCGCCTCGCCCTTTTGGCGCGT
>CAJMPM010000178.1 GCA_905215225.1 uncultured bacterium | reverse complement strand
AGACGCGCGAGCACGCCGGCAATCACGCCGTGAACGAAGTTGAAGCCCTCAACCTCAGCCGCCGCACAGCTGTCGCCCTCCTCGAGCGCGAACAGGCCCTTGGACGTCGCCAACCACAGCGTGCGCGTCAGTCCAAAGAGCGCGCCCTCTTCCTTGTCGTCGTCCACCACGGCGGCGACCCACTCGCCGGCATCAATCGCGCGGGAGACCTCAGCCGCAACGGCACCAAGCGCGTCAGCATCGCCGGCGGCTGCGCGAACCATCGCAGGTATCTCAAACACACTGGAGGCAGCAGCAGCCCCGCCCTCGCCGCCGATCAGCGCCAAGAAACGGTTCTGCATGGCGGTGATACCAAGCGTACCCAGCGCCGCGGAAACCTCATCGGCAGAAAACGCCGGGAAGGACGTTTCGTCAAAGTCGAGCTCGACAGGCGCATCGGTGCGAATGGTTGCGACCTTGCGGCTCAGCAGCGCATCGTCGATGTGCGCACGCAGGTTCTCGCCCATCTTGCCCTTGACCTCGTCGGCATGCGCGATGACCTCGTCCAAGCTGCCGTACTGTGCGATGAGCGCGCTCGCCTTTTTGGGGCCGATGCCCGGCACGCCGGGGATGTTATCGGACGTGTCGCCCTTTAGACCGTAAAAATCGGGCACGAGCGCCGGCGTAATGCCGTGATACAGGTCGTCCACGCTCTCGGGCGTCATGATCGCCACGTCGGACAGGCCCTTGCGGGTCGAGACCACGTTGACGTGCTCGGTCACGAGCTGATACATATCGCGATCGCCGGTCACCAGCAGCATGTCGCAGCCGGCCTCTTCACCCAGGCGCGCCATGGTTCCCAGGATATCGTCGCCTTCCCAGCCCTCGGACTGCAGAATCGGCACGTTGAGCGCGGTGAGCAGCTCCTTAATCATCGGAAACTGCGCATGCAGATCGGGGTCCATGGGCGGGCGTTGCGCCTTATACTGCGGCAGCATCTCCATGCGCACGCGCGGTTTGCCCTTGTCAAACGCCACAACAACGCCGTCGGGGTTAAAGGCGTCAATCATCTTGAGAAACATGTTCAGAAAGCCGAAGATCGCGTTGGTGGGGCGCCCGTCCGGCGCATTCATGGTGGGCGGCACGGCGTGGAAGGCGCGGTGCATGAGCGAGTTGCCGTCGATAACGGCAAAGGTGCGGCGCTTGTCAGACATATTGAATACCTCGCTTTGGGCTGGGCACGGTTTGCTCACTCCAGTTTACACGCTCCCCGCCCCGCGGCCACCGCACATCAGGCTTCCCTGCCGCCGCGGGCCCGCGCGTGATACGATGGCTCACGGTACATCAACCAGCACGATCGATCCGAAAGGAGCCTGCGTCATGGAGCGTCCCTGCGCATGGAAAAAGTACACGCCACAGCAGATCGAGGAGCTCGAGGAGCTTTGCCGCGGCTATAAGCAGTTTTTGAGCGAGAACAAGACCGAGCGCCTGTGCGTCAAGACCGGTATCAAGATGGCCGAGGAGGCGGGCTACGTCAATCTGGAGACCGTGATCGCCGAGGGCCGCGCGCTCAAGGCCGGCGACAAGGTGTACGCCGCCAATCACGGCAAGGACCTCATGCTCGTCAACCTGGGCACCGCCCCGCTCGAGCAGGGCTTTAACATCCTGGGTGCTCACGTGGACTCGCCGCGCCTGGACCTTAAGCAGAATCCCGCCTTCGAGGCCGGCGACATGGCCTACCTCGACACGCACTACTACGGCGGCGTCAAGAGCTACCACTGGGTGGCCTCCCCGCTTGCACTCGTGGGCGTCATCTGCAAAAAGGACGGCACCACCGTCGACATCAACATCGGCGACAAGGCAGACGATCCGGTCTTTACCATCTCCGACCTGCTGATCCACCTCTCGAGCGAGCAGATGGCCAAGCCCGCCAAGGACGCCGTCGACGCCGAGATCCTCGACGTGATCGTGGGCGGCCGCCCCGTCAAGTTCGATGAGGACGACAAGGACGCCCCCAAGGAGCCCGTCAAGCAAATGTTCCTGGACATCCTCAAGGAGCAGTATGACGTCGAGGAGGAGGACTTCCTCTCCGCCGAGATCGAGGTCGTGCCCGCCGGCCCGGCCCGCGACATGGGCCTCGACCGCTCCATGATTTTGGGCTATGGCCACGACGACCGTGTCTGCGCCTATCCGTCCATGCTCGCTCAGATCAATGTGGCCAACGTGGAGCGCACGAGCATCACGCTCATCGTCGACAAGGAGGAGATCGGCTCCGTGGGTGCCACCGGCATGACGAGCCGCTTCTTCGAGAACACTGTCGCCGAGATCATGACGCTCGCCGGCGAGGATAGCCCGCTTGCCCTGCGCCGTGCACTCGCCCACAGCCGTATGCTCTCCTCTGACGTGTCCGCCGGCTTCGACCCGGGCTACGCCGGCAAGTTCGAGACCAAGAACGCAGCCTTCATGGGTCGCGGTCTGTGCTTTAACAAGTACACGGGCAGCCGCGGCAAGGGTGGGTCCAACGACGCCGACGCCGAGTATGTGGCCCTCATCCGCGACATCATGGACGAGGCCGGCGTGGACTTCCAGACCTGTGAGCTCGGTCGCGTCAACGCGGGCGGCGGCGGCACCATCGCCTACATCATGGCAAAGTATGGCATGAACGTCATCGACTCCGGCGTTGCCGTCCTGTCCATGCATGCCCTGTGGGAGGTCGCCAACAAGGCCGACATCTACGAGGCATATCGCGGCTACAAGGCCTTCATCGAGCGCGCCTAACCAGTCCCTTGTAACTTGCGGTGAAATACGGATTCATCAGGCCTTCCAACAGGGAAAGCGGTCTGCATTTCACCGCAACTTTTTTAGCGGGAGGAAGATTCCGTGCTACAGGTCGTCATTTCGCCCGCCAAACAGATGCGGACAGCTCAAGATGCCTTTGACGTTTGGGGCATACCGCCTTTTGCACATCAGACGGCCCGGCTCCATCAGGCACTGTTGGGCATCGAATGCGCGGATGGCGCGGCAGGCCTTCAGGCCCTTTGGAACGTGAGCGACAGGCTACTTACAACGTGTCTGGATACGCTTCACGAATTTATGCCCGTCCCGAGCGATGCCGACCTCGCCGATCCCGATATCGCACGTCGAATCTCCCCCGCCGCCATGTCCTACCACGGCATCCAATACCAAAGCATGGCGCCCGAGGTGATGGATGCCGCACAGCTCGACTGGCTGCAAGACCATCTCTGGATCCTCTCCGGATTGTACGGATGCGTGCGGCCTTTCCATGGCGTTGAGCCCTATCGGCTGGAGATGGGCGCGAAGATTGCCGTCGACGATGCCCGAGACCTCTACGCGTTTTGGAGCGACAAGCTCGCGCGGGCTATCGCCCCGGCAGGCTCAAACACCACGATCGTCAACCTCGCCAGCGTAGAGTATGCCAAAGCTGTTCTGCCCCACCTCGCGGGCGACGCCACAGCCGTCACGTGCCTCTTTGGCGAGGGTATCCGCAACGGGAAGCCCATCCAACGGTCGACCGCCAGCAAAAAGGCACGCGGCTCCATGGTGCGCTGGATGGCAGAAAACAAGATCGAGGATGTAGGCGAACTCACCGCGTTCGCCGTT
>CAJMPM010000177.1 GCA_905215225.1 uncultured bacterium | reverse complement strand
GACCGGTTTTTGGTTTCTAACTGTTACAGATCAAGACAATTGCCGGGGGGGGGTCCCGTCACGGCAAGACGCCCGCTGCCTAGATGCAGAACCCGGGGATCACACAGGTTCGCTAGTTTGGCTTTTCCGCAGGCGTTGCGTACGTAAATACGTCGCCGTCGCGTCCCACGCGATTCATATAGAGTGTGCCTTCGCTCTCCGATGTGTCAGGACTCGCCGTTCGTTCCCACCAACAGGTGTCCTTGCCCTTCCACTGGCGAACCAACATCTCGTTCGTGGTATACGGACTCACCTTGAGCTCGCGGAAGAGCTGGTACTCCTTGCCCTCGCCGTTATAGATGTCGGCCAGGTAGTGAAAGCCCTTGGCAAACGAATCGGGCGGTTGCGTACCGCACAGCTCGACCATGGCGGGCAGCCAAAGGGTTGCGGGCAGCTCGCTCAGGCACGATGCGCTTCTGGCGGCGCCAACGTTGTTCGAGATCTTTTTGACAGATTTAATGAGTGCGCGCAGCTCGTTGGGCAGCAGCTTAAGGCCGTCGCTGTCGAGCCATTCCCGCAGCTCGCAATCTGCCCAGCCGGCGCTTAACGGTTGGGCCGCGGCGTCGCGTTCGGCAATGCCGGCGTCGAACATAAACGTTAACCCTGCCTTGCCCGTACCGTCCAGAAGCTCGTCGTGGCGGATGCCCACAAGCTGCGCGCCGACGTGCAGCCCGTTGGTGAGCGTGACGCGCTTAGTGCATGGATAGGGGATATGCCCGTTGTCATCGAGCAGATGATAGCGCTTGGCAATCTCGCGTGCCTCGCTACGGGTCTCGGCGGCCTTAATCTTGAGCGAAATCTCCTGCAGCTGATCCCAGGTGTAGTCGTCAAGTGAACCGCGGATGCCGTCCAGGTAGTCGGGGATGCCAAAGCAATGGGTTGCCGCCCCGATAACGCCAAGCCCCGCAACGGCCGCGACAACGCCACCGATAATAAAGCGGCGGCGGGTCATGGCATCGTGCCGGGCCTGCTCCAGGATCTCTCTCGCGCGCTCGCCGGCGACGTCGACCTTAAGGTGCGTACCGGAGTCGATGTCAATTGCGGCGTCACTGCCCGCGCCCTCGCGGCCCTCGGATTCGGCATCGGTGAGGTATGCCGAGAGCACCTCGAGCATCTGCTGCTCGGTGGGACGATCGCACTGCTCGACTGAGAGACCCTTCATGATGATTTGGACGAGCGCTTCATCGCCCTCGCAGCGCGGCTCGAGCGGTGCCGGCTTGGTCTTGGTCTTTACGAGATAGAACGAGCCGGTTGCAGCGGCGTCCGTCGACTCAAAGTCAAACGGTTTGCGACCGCTGTAGAGCTGGTACAGAATGCTCGAAAGCGCATAGACATCGATGGCGGGCGAGCGGCGAAGGGCCGCGATGCCTTCGATATCCTGCGTGAGCATCTCGGGCGCGGCGTATGCGGGCGTGGCAAAGCGCCAGATGTCGGCGCGCCGGGTGATCGTGTCGTCGCCGAGAGCCATGGTCGCGGAGCCCATGTCGATGAGGCAGGGGTCAAAGGAACAATCAGCAATCTGCTGCTCGAGCGTTCGGCTGGTGGTGCGGAACATGATATTGGCAGGCGACAGGTCGCGATGGATGACCGGATTCACGAGGCCCTGGGTCATCAGGAGTGCGCGAAGCACGGCGTTTCCAACGGCGGCGACCATCTGGGTGGTCAGCCCGCCCGAGGCGTCGTGCGGAAGCAGGGGCAGCGCCTGCTTGAGTGAGGTGCCCTCGACCCACTCCATGAGGATGAGCGGGTCGTCCTCGCATGAACCGTAGCCATAGACGCGCGGAAATCCGCGCAGGTGCGAGACGGTACACAGATGACGGTACTCCTCGAACAGCGCGGCGGTGTTGGCCAGGTGCACAGCCGCTTGCTCGGCGGAGCGATCGGGGGCTTGGCCGGAAAGGATGGCGTTGTCCTTGAGTAGCTTGACGGCAAAGACCTCGCCGCTCGTGTTGGTCGCGCGCAGCACGTGCCCGATATTGCCGTCGTCGCGGTATGCCGTCTGAAGAATAAGCGTCATAAACCGGCGCTTGGCATCATCCTCGGCGCTGGGATCGACCGCCACGGCGGTATCGAACGTGTCGAGACGGATGAGTTTATTGCCGTCGACGATATCCATGAGAATGCTCCTGTCAATACGAATAAAGCTGGGTCATCAAGACGAGGAGAGCGGAAGGGAGGCGATTTGACCCGTCATGATAGATATTGCCAGCGGCTATTTAGCCAAGGATACGACCAGGAAGGAAGTATCCGTTCCCAGCTGAAGAATGTCACCATTTGCAATGATTGCGGAGGGAGAGGCCGCTGAAATTCCTCGTTTGCTTCGGGGCATTTCGAGCGTCCGCTCTTTTCCGTTCGATAGGCTGATGAGGATAGTACCGTTTGTAGAATGAAGCCACCTTGCGTACAAGGTGCCGTTTCCGGGCAAGATATGGAGATGACTGCGTGACAGCGGGGGAGCAACATCAGTGATATCGGAGGCGTTGTAACTAATGGAGCCAATGACCGTTCCCTCGGGTTCAATAGACAGGGGGTGAATCGGGGGGACGATCGAGCTACCGAATACGCGAATTAACCCCAGCTGGGTTTGATCGGGTTTGCGGGAAGCTCGTTTCGGATTACCCGGGCTCGTCAGTTCTGTCTTTAAAGAGACGGCAAGGCTCGCGTTGGCAAACATCTCGGTGCTCTTAACGGCAGCCGAGGCGTTTTGCAGGCAGCCGCACGCAATGAAGAGGTGCAGATATAAGATGTCGCGGTCCAGCTCTGATTTGAGCGTCCCGTTATTAATTCTGTGCAGTGCGTTGGCATAGACGCTTGCGTCCTCGCCGATGCAGGTTAGAGCTTCTTGCATGTTAAGTGCCGCCGGCCCCGCATAGTGTGCGGACACGAGACGGCGCGCATTTGCCCCGCCTAAATTCGAGATGATTTTCGAAAACAACGTCTGAGTGCTAATGCCAAAGTTAGAAAACTCGGCGGGATCGATGGAGCCCGGCGCGGCGTTTGTAATCTTTCGCGAAAGAAACGGACGATTGGAGACATGGCTGAACAGATCAGACTTGCTCGAAATGAGAATCGAGGCGGCGGCGCAGTTGGTAATGCCGCCGAAGCTTCGCAGGTCTCCGTACATCTCTGAACTTGGTGTACGCATGCTCCTCCGTTCCCGTCGTTAGCCTGACGAACTTTTAAAATGTGCGCGTTAATTGCCGGACGTAGTCCAACTCGTAAGGAATGGGCTGGCGGGTGCATTCAACGTTCAGCGCAATGACACAGATGGTACGAATCAAACAATGGTTACGCGAACAGCGGACAGGGTGTCCCGACCGCCGTTCGCGTAACCTTTTGCGACCATTTTAGATGTTGCGCAACACTTCTCGCAATTTCAGCGATAGAAATAATACGAAAGTTCACCAGCTGAAAGGAAAGAGTTGTGGCGCTTTACGACGAAGCTCGGACCATACCTTATGACACCTTTGACTATAAAGCGGAGTGCGATGCGTACGATAGGGCGTCCTCGGACTGGGACAAGTTTATGCAGGCCGCCGCTCTCGCGAAGTGCGCTAGCCGCAATGGTGACCGACGCGGCGAGGAAGACTGGCTTTTGCGCGCACTGTGCTGGGTCGATTGCGGAGCGGCCTATTACAGTGAGGTAGCTTACGCGCTTGC
>CAJMPM010000176.1 GCA_905215225.1 uncultured bacterium | reverse complement strand
CGATCACGAAAAAGCCGGCGGCTGTGCCGTGGAACAGGTCGATGGCCATCATACAGGTGGTGATGGGTACGTTAAGGCCGGCGCAGAACACGCCGAGCATGCCCAGCGCCGCCAGAAAGCTGGGGTCGATTCCGACGAGGCAGCCGATCCAGCCGCCGAGCGCAGCACCGATGCCAAACAGGGGCGTGACCTCGCCGCCTTGGAAGCCAGCGCCCAGGGTGAGCGCCGTCACCACGAGCTTGATGGATGCGTCAGCAAGGGTAGTGTTACCGGAGAACCCGGCGCCTGAGAGCCAGGTGGAAAGGCCGGCGTAGTCCCAGGCGTCGAGGAGGGCATAGGCGGCCAAAACCACGAGTGAGCTTATAAGTGCGCGAACAAGGTAATTGGTGATAAAGCGACCGTAAAGGCTCTTGACGGTTCGAACCGACCAGGCAAAGAGACGTGCCGTCAGACCGAAGATAATGGCGCTGATAACAACGATGACGACCGTTTTGGGCGACATGGCGGGAACGCTGGCGATAACATTCGCCTCGTACTCGGTTCCCAAGGCAAGCGACGTAAAGTAGCCGGTAAACGAGGCAACCAGGCAGTAGATGCCTGCGGTGTAGTCGATCTTGCCGATAAAGCACATCTCCATGCCAAAGAACGCGCCGGCGAGGGGCGAGCCGAATACGGCGCCAAAAGCGGATGAGATGCCGGCGAGCATGAGGTCGTGGTGGTCATGCTTTTTGAGGTGGGCGAGGCTCGAGATGTTGCTGGCGATGGTGCCGCCAATCTGCACCGCGGCCCCCTCGCGACCGGCCGATCCGCCCGTTAGGTGCGTGAGCGTGGAGCAGACGAAGGTGAGGACGGCCATGCGCATATGGATGAGGCGTGTGCCCAGAGCGGAGTCGATGACCAGGTTGTTACCGCGTTTGGCGGCAAGACCGTGGTTTTTGTACACCCATGCGGTTGCAACGCCTACAACGGGAAGCAGCGCGTAAATCCACGCATGGTGCTCGCGATAGTCGGTCGCGATATTCAACGAGGCCAAAAACGCCCAAGCGGCAACGCCCATGGCGAGCGAGACGATGACGACGAGTACGAGCAACTTGGCGCTCGCGAGTAGGTTGCGGGCGTTGCGGCGCGTGTCGGCAGCCAGGAGATGCTCGGAGCGGGTAAGTTGATGTCTGCCTGCCGTGATGACGTCGTTCAGGGAGAAAAAGCCGCCGTCGTCGAGCGGCTGGGAATGATCCTGCGCCTCGTTTGCGCTTTCGGGTTTGTCGTTATGAGTCATACGTTCCTCTTTTAGGTTGCAACGCAAGCATTATAAAACGCGGTAAACGCGACGAGCCGGTGGGTTGGTTTCCATTCTGTTTCGCGGCCTGCAACCGACAGGTGTATTTGCGTGTACGGGCCGAGTCGCGGTCGTGCGTCGGGGGATTATACTGAGACAAGCATAAAGAATCGGCGCCCCTGTTGTGCGCCGTGGCATTAAGAGGTGCATATGGCAGAGAAACTCATTCCGCTGGAGGACGCGCAGTCGATTGTCCTGTCGCACGTTGCTCCGACCGATCTCGTCGAGATTCCCGTGTGGCAGGCGGCTGGTTTTCCCTTGGCCGAGGACGCCGTGGCCGATATCGACATCTCGCCGTTTGCCAACAGCGCCATGGACGGGTATGCCGTGCGCTCGGCGGACTTGGCGCAGGCATCTGGTAAGGCGCCGGTGACGCTCGACGTTATCGGACACGAGGCCGCGGGCCATGTGTTTGAGGGCGCAATCGGCGCGGGCGAGGCGGTCCGCATCATGACGGGCGCGCCGGTACCCGAAGGTGCCGATGCCGTGGTGAAATACGAGATCGTCGATGTGCTCGACGGTGACGGCAACGAGGGCTCGCGTGTGAGGTTCTCGGCGCCGGCCAAGGTGGGGGAGAACGTTCGCTCTGCCGCCGAGGAGGCCCATGCCGGCGACGTCGTGATGCGCGCTGGCGAGGTCGTGGCTCCGGCGGGCGCGGGTCTGCTGGCGAGCGCCGGATACGCGAGCGTGAAGGTGCACGCTGCCCCGCGTGTGGGCATCATCTCGCTGGGCACGGAACTGGTCGCACCGAGTAAGGTACCGGCGCCTGGTCAGAATCGCGCTTCCAACTCCTCAGCACAGATGACCAAAACACACACTGCCGGCGCCGAGCCCGTGTTCTACGGCATTGCGCCCGACGATGAGCAGGCGATTGCCGAGCTGGTGCATCGCGCCACGCGAGAGTGCGATTTTGTCATTACGAGCGGTGGCGCCTCGGCGGGCGACTACGACTATGTGACGGCGCTGGTTAAGCGCGAGGGCGAGGTGCTGTTTGATCGCATCTCGATGCGTCCGGGCAAGGCCATCACGTTTGGCTTGCTCGGGGGTAAGCCCTACCTGGGGCTTTCAGGCAATCCGGCCGCGGCGTATGTGGGCTTTGAGATGCTCGCCCGCCCGGCGATTCGCAAGATGCGCGGCTTTGCCGAGGGTACGCGTCCCGTGCAGCAGGCGACGCTCACGCACGGCGTGAAAAAGCGACAGCATCGCCGCTTCTTCGATCGCGCCACGGTTTTGCGCGACCCCGAGACCGGTGAGCTGTTGGTGACCGAGGCTAAGACGCAGAATTCGGCGCTGCTCGGCACGATGCAGCGGGCCAACTGCCTGCTGCGTATTGACGAAGGGCCGTGCGAGCTCAAGGCGGGAGATGCCGTGGACGTCGTGCGCGTCGACCTGCCCGAGGGCGCCGTATTGTAGGAGGAATGCTATGGAGTTGAAGATATCGATCGTGACGTGCTCGGATACGCGCGATCTTGCCCAGGATGAGGCCGGAGCTGCGCTCGAGGAACTCATCGTGGCGCAGGGCTGGACGATTGCCTCACATGTGGTCGTGCGCGACGACGCCAGCGAGATCGGTGATGCCATCGTGGAAGCCGCCGATGAGTGTCACGCCAATGTCGTGCTCACCTGCGGCGGCACGGGTCTTTCGATGCGCGACGTGACACCCGAGGCGACGCGTGCCGTCTGTGACCGTGATGTGCCGGGTATTGCAGAGGCAATCCGTGCCTACTCGATGACCAAGACGCGCCGCGCCATGCTCTCGCGCGCCGTGTGCATGCAGCGTGGGCATACGCTTGTTATCAACTTTCCGGGATCCACGAAAGCGGCCCGCGAAAGCTGGGAGGCCGTGAGCGATCAGCTGGAGCATGCGGCCCAAATGACGGCGGGCGGCGGACATACCAACTAAGCGGTTTACCTTCGGCGGGGCGACCTGAACGGCTGCTCCGCCTTTGTTTTCCGCCGAAGCGACGCCAAGGTGCACGGCAACTCGAAACTATATTCTCCGGAGAGAATAATTTCTCACTATCATTATTCTCGTAGAAGTATAATCAGTTTGCAGATTAAAGCCCGCGGTGGGGTACCCGGGCACAAGGTCCGAAAGGGTTGAATATGTTCGATATGGTTTCACGCCGCGGTTTTGTCTCGCTTTCTGCTGCCGCTGCCGCCGGCGTTGGCCTTGCTGGCTGCTCGGGCAAAAAGACGTCCGAGCCCGCTGGTTCCGATGCCGGCTCCGCCAAGTCTTCCTCTAAGAAGAAGGCTGTCGAGCTGCAGGTCTTTGCCGCCAACTCGCTCGAGAAGGCCCTTCCCGAGGTCCAGGAGCTCTACCCCGCCCAGACCGGAACCACCTTTGCCGACACGCAGATTAGAGCGTCCCGTGACCATGTCGCGCAGAT
>CAJMPM010000175.1 GCA_905215225.1 uncultured bacterium | reverse complement strand
TGCATGGCAATGAGCTGTTCGGTGCGATCGGTAACAAGTTCGCGCGCGGCTTCGGCGGCTTGGCCATTGGAGAGGTGTCCCCTTGCAGACAGGATGCGCTCCTGAAGAAAGCGGGGATATTCTCCCTCGCGCAGCATGGTCGCATCGTGGTTGCTTTCGAGCGCGAGGACACGACAATCATTGAGGGTGTTCATGGCTTGGCTCGATAGCTCTCCGGTGTCGGTGGCAAAGCCGATGGAATCATCGAGGGCGTCGAATCGAAAGCCGATTGGATTTATGACATCGTGTGATGTTGAGTAGGTTTGCGCGTGGATGCCGACAATGGATAGGGCGTCGCCGGGATCGAATTCCTCGACAGGCAGATGCGAAAGATTTTCTTTGTTCGAAAGAGTGCTCCTGCTGGCAAAGAGGGGGCCGTGCCAGTGCTTGCACCAGACATCGAGACCCTTGATGTGATCGCTATGCTCATGAGTAATGAGAAGAGCCGAGACGTTGTCTGTCGAGAGCCCCAGTTCTGCCATGCGCTTTAATGTCTCGCGGCGAGAAAGACCGTCGTCAATCATGATGAGCCCCCGGGGGCCTTCGTTGAGCTCGCAGTTGCCTTTTGAGCCGCTGCCAAGGATATGAAGGTGCAGACGAGACATAAGATTCCAAAGGATACAATGGGTGCGGACGAATAGAGGAGGAAGCAAATGCCTACGGTATCACAGCATTACGGACACCATGCCGCGCCTGGGGCAGTCGATGAGACCCGGACGAGGCAGCAGGCTGCTCCTGTGGTACTCATGGTATCAGGCGGTGCGGACTCGACGGCACTGCTTCTTATGGCGTGTACATCAAAGCTGGATATCCAAGATGGACGCGGCGTTGCCCCCATTGCTCGCGAGCGCCTGCATGTGCTTCATGTAAATCACCATCTGCGAGGCGAGGCGTCCGACGGCGATGAGGCCTTTGTGCGCGGGCTTTGCGCGCAATATGGTTTACCGCTGTGTGTGGAGCACGCTTATTTTGATGGGGAGTCGGGAAATATCGAGGCAGCGGCGCGCGAGGTGCGCTATGCCGCGGCGCGAAGGTATGTACGCGAGCTTTGCGCCAAGACGGGGGCGCCGAGAACGGCGGCGCGCATCTGTACTGCCCATACCTCTTCGGACCGCGCGGAAACATTTTTGATGAACGCTATTAAGGGGTCGGCCCCAGCTGGGCTTTCGAGTATTCCCCGCCGAAGGAATATCGTGGTGCGTCCCTTGCTCGACCTAACTCATGGCGAGCTCGTGGGCTATCTACAGGTACATGGACAGCCGTGGTGTGAAGACGAGAGCAACGAGGACGTCTCGTATCTGCGAAACTACGTGCGTCATCGGGTAATGCCAGTGGTGGCGCAGCGAAATGCGAGCGTGTGCAAGACGATTGGCGCCGCCTGTGAGATCTTGGGTGATGAAGATGCGTTTCTATCCCAGCTGTCGGCACAGGCGTTTCGAAACTGTTTGCGAAAAGAGGCGGCGGGCGCGCTGGTGCTCGATGCCAGACGCCTTGCTGCGGCCGAGGTGGTAATCGCGCGGCGTATCGTGAGGCTGGCGATCAAACGTATCGATCCGGATGCTCGTCCGGAGATGCGGCATGTGGAGCGAGTTCTTTCCTGCGTTGCCGAGGGCACCGGCTCGGTCACGCTTCCGGCGGGGATTGACGCACGCGTAGAGTTTGGCATGCTGGCGTTTAAGGCGCCGGCGGCTCGTGAGGGCCTGGTCGCGGACTGGGTTACCGTGCCTGGTCGTTTGCCGTTGGGCGGGGGACGCATGCTGGTTGCAGAGCCGATGGCCGTTGAGCCGGGATGCGATATCGTGCGCCGCGCCCGTGAGCTTGCGGCTGCCGGGGAAGTGACAGCTTTGGTAGACGCGGCTGCCCTGGGTTTTGCCGACAGCGATAGTGAGCGGATTCTGGCGGGCTCACGTGGCGAGATCCCTGCCGAGGCGCGATCGGCGCGCCTGTGGGTGGACGGTCCCGCACCGGGAGACGTGATGTGCCCGTTAGGGATGAGTGGCCGAAGCAAGAAAGTATCCGACTTGCTAGGCGAGGCTCGCATTCCCGTTTCCGAGCGCGCCGGCGTGCCCATGGTGAGGACGGCGCCGGGAGGTGCCGTGGTGTGGGTCGTCGGAGTTCGCGCGGACGAACGCTTTAAGTGCACGGCGGCGACGCGTGTGGCCTATCTGCTTCGCGTGGTTGATGCGGATTAGCCCCTCGCGCCAGCTGTTCTGTGCGGCGTTGACGGTATTCCCGCGCTGATGGTGCGCGGGCTGGAAAATATACCCCGTGCGCTGCTAGAATGTGTAGTTCGCGTCCATACGGCGGTGTGTGGGCGATTAAGCACAAGAAAGGGTTGTCATGGCTTCTCAACATCCGGATATCGAGAAGGTTCTGTTTACGCAGGAGGATATCGACGGTATCGTTTCTCGCCTGGGCGAGGAGATTACGCGCGACTACGCGGGTAAGGATCTGGTGCTGATTGCGGTTCTGCGCGGCGCTGTTGTCTTTATGGGCGATCTGATGCGCAAGATCGAACTGCCGACCAACATCGATTTCATGGCTGTTTCGAGCTATGGCGACGGTGGGAAGTCTTCGGGCATCGTGCGTATCATAAAGGACCTGGATATCGACATCCGTGGTCGCGACGTGCTGATCGTCGAGGACATTTTGGACTCGGGTCTGACCCTCAAGTACCTGATGAAGAACCTCGAGAGCCGCAAGCCTGCCTCGCTGGAGGTCGCTGCCTTCCTGTGGAAGGACGTTGAGGACCGTACCTCGGCCATCACGCCCAAGTATGTTGGAACCCATTGCCCCGATGCCTTTGTGGTGGGCTACGGCCTCGATTATGCCGAGCGCTATCGCAACCTTCCGTATCTGGGCATTTTGAAACCGGAGGTTTATTCGTAAGATGCCCGACGACCGTAACGACAACAATTCCCAGACTCCCCGGGACCCAAAGATTCCGGGGATGCCCGGAGGCAAGAAGCCCACGCGTACGGGCTGGCTGTATTTTCTTTTGGCTTGCGCGCTTCTGGGTTATGCCTTCTTTAATATGGGTTCCGGCTTTGCCAACTCCAGCAATACCGTTAAGCTCGCGACGAGCGAGATGGTCAGCGCCATCAAGCAGGATCGCGTCGAAGATCTGACCTATACGGTTCAAGACGGAAGCGTGACGGGTCATTACTGGAAGACGAAGAAGGACAAGGGCGATACGAGCGAGCTCAAGAGCTTCTCCTCGACCTATGTCGGCTCCGATTCGCTTGCCGAGCTCATGGCGGAGCACCCCGATACCAAGTACATCGTCAACACCAACGATCCCGATTTTTGGGGCGACTTGGCGATGAGCGTGCTTCCGACGATCGCCCTGATCGCCATCATGTTCTACTTTATGCGCCAGATGATGGGCGCCAACAACAGGAACATGCAGTTTGGCAAGACCAACGCCAAGACCAACGAGGCCACGCGCCCCAAGGTCAAGTTTGAAGACGATGCCGGCGTGGACGCGGCAGTCGAGGAGCTCGAGGAGATTCGCGACTTCCTAAGCGATCCGGACCGCTATCGCAAACTGGGTGCCAAGATTCCGCGTGGCGTTTTGCTGGTGGGCCCTCCGGGTACCGGTAAGACGTTGCTGGCTAAGGCCGTTGCCGGCGAGGCGGGCGTGCCGTTCTTTAGCATCTCGGGTTCTGACTTTGTCGAGATGTTCGTGGGCGTCGGCGCCAGCCGCGTGCGCGACCTCTTTAAGGA
>CAJMPM010000174.1 GCA_905215225.1 uncultured bacterium | reverse complement strand
GAGGAAGAAGGGCGTGAAGGGAGCGAAGAGCGTTGCTGCCTAGGCTAGCCCCTTGTCACACAAACTACCGAAGCCTCTTGTTTTTTCAGTAAAAACACTTACGAATAAAGCAAGTTGCAAACAGCTGCCCCTTATTTCGTACTCATTTTTAAGGCGAGAAATTGCCGTCATATGATCGGACGAGTTACAACGATTGCGATTTAGTATTTGGCGCGGATGCGGTCGATTTCGATGAAACGCTAGTTGACCACGCGGTAGATTGCACTTTCTCCCAGACGCCCCGGCAATGCGCAATAAGCCAGATAACAAAGCGATTGCCGGTGCGTCTATCCATGGGGAATTCCGGGAAAGCTTCTGCGGACAGTCAAAAGATTCGTCGGCCCCAAGCGGATTAAAGGTATTTGCATAAGACGTCATTTAACTAGGGACGATGCATATTGAATCGTTCAATGAACTTGCACGCTGTGTCCAACAATGCCGAGTGTTGTTTTAAGGGGCTTGATGAAAGAACAGAATCAAAATAATACTTGCATAGTTAGTTATATAAAGTATTATAACGTTATGGGATGAATGAAGGGTTCATCTAAGTGAGTTAGGAGTAAGGGATGTTCAATTTCGATGAGCCTCGTTACGAGAAGGTTGTGAGCGATGCCCTCGCTCTCCGTCCTCAGATTGAGGCTGCCGTGGACAAGGTCTGCGAGCAGGGCTATTCCAACATCTTCTTCATCGGCTGCGGCGGCACCTGGGCCCACACGCTCCCGATGAAGTACTGGGTCGAGACCACCACGGCCGACGTCGACGTCCACTGCGAGATCGCCGCCGAGTTCCTCGCGTGCCCGCCCAAGGCCTTCAACAAGGACTCGGTCTGCGTCTTCTCCACCCGTACCGGCACCACCCCCGAGATCATCGAGGCCGCCAAGTTCTGCCAGGAGCAGGGCGCCCGCACGCTGATGTACGTCTCCAACGACAACACCCCGGCCACCGAGTACGCCGATTACAAGTTCTTCAGCTTCGCCGAGGACGACGTCCTGTGCGAGGCCATCTACACCTACCAGATCACGCTGGTCGCCCGCTTCCTCAAGAACGCCGGCGCCTTCCCCAAGTACGACACCTTCATGGAGGAGTTCGGCAACATCGCCCCGTACCTCATCAAGGCCAAGGACGCCCAGGACGAGCGCTGCGCCGCCATGGCCGAGGACTTCAAGGACACCGACTACCACATGGTGATCGGCTCCGGCATGCTCTGGGGCGAGGCCTACGACTACGCCATGTGCATCCTCGAGGAGATGCAGTGGATCAAGACCAAGTCCATCCACGCCGCCGAGTTCTTCCACGGCACCATCGAGCTGTGCGAGGAGGGCACGAGCCTCATCATGCTCTACGGCGAGGACGACACCCGCAAGCTCATGGACCGCGTGGACAACTTCACCCACATGCTCGCCGACGAGAAGGGCGTCCATGTCCGCGTGAACAAGTTCGACACCGCCGAGGTCGAGCTGCCGTTCAGCGACCCCGAGTTCCGCAAGATCGTCTCCCCGATGGTCACCTACACCATCACCGAGCGTCTGAGCTGCCATCTCGAGCACGTCCGCAACCACCCGCTCACCACGCGTCGCTACTATCACCAGATGAACTACTAATCCTCTCAAATTGCTGCGGTTGTCTGCAGGCGAGCTGTTCTGAACGTCTCGCCTGCAGGCTTATTTCTGGGGTTAATCAGAATAGTTGCCCAGTACCTCCTAGTTGCGCTGGTCGCATTATGGCGTCTATGGACGAGCAAGCATTTGGCATTACGATGCTTGGTCGTCCGCTGTTTACGAGCCTGTTTGTCGGCTTGATCCTTGGCGATGTCCAGCAGGGCGTTATCGTCGGCGCTGCTTTGGAGTCCCTGTTCATGGGCGCCATCATGGTCGGCGCGGCGGTTCCTCCCGAGGTCTATGCTTCCGGCGTGCTTGGCTGCGCGTTCGCCGTCATTACGGGTACGGGCACGGCAGCTGCCGTCGCGCTCGCCCTTTCCGTCTCCGTCTTCCTTCAGGTGTGGCGCAACTTCTGCTACGCCGTTCCGGGTGCCTTTGCCTGCAAGAAGATTGAGACCGCTCTGGCAAATCGCGATCTTGCCAAGGCGAACCTGTACCATCTGACCGTCGTGCCGCTGTCGATTGGCATTCCGTCTGCACTGCTGGTGTTTTGCTCGCTGTTCTTTGGTGCCGACCTCATCAACAATGCGCTCAACGCGATTCCGCAGTTTGTGATGGACGGCCTCAACGTTGCATCCGGCGTCATGGTCTGCATCGGCTTCGCTCTTCTTATTAGGACCATGGGCGATAACAAGCTGCTTCCTTGGCTGTTCCTGGGATTCATTATGGTCATCTACCTCAAGATGGACGTTATCGGCGTCGCCGCAGCTGCCATTTGCGTCGCACTGCTCCTGGCCTTCCGCGAGGGCTCGTCCGGTCCGCAGACGGTTGCTGCAGATGAAGAGGAGGACTTCTAATGGCTACCCAGAACACCGACCTCAAAGAGGCCAAGAAGGACGCGATTATGAGCCCCGATATGTAACGGAGCATGATCCTTCGCCAGTTTACCAGCCAGTGCTCGCAGTCGTACGACATGATGATGGCAATGGGCTTCATGTACACCATTCAGAAGCCCCTGCGAAAGATCTATCCCAACGACGACGATTACTATGCGGCGCTCGATCGCCATACCGAGTTCTTTAACATCACACCTCATGTGCTTCCGTTTGTAGCCGGCCTAACGGTTTCGATGGAAGAGCAGGCGGCTGCCGATAAGAACTTCGACACGTCCTCGATTAACGCCATGAAGGTCGGCCTCATGGGACCGCTTTCCGGCATTGGCGATTCGTTCTACTGGGGTACGTTCCGCGTGGTCGCCGCCGGCATTGGTATTGGTATCGCTTCGACGGGCAACCCGCTCGGCCCCATCGTGTACGCGCTCATCTACTCCGTAATTAACTTTGCAACGCGTATCGTCGCAGCCCATCTGGGATACGACCTGGGAACCAAGTTCCTGCAGCAGTCCGAAGAGAACAACCTTATGTCTCGCATGACGCATGCTGCCGGTGTCCTCGGAATGACTGTTATCGGCGCCATGATTGCGGCACAGGTCTCACTGTCCACTGCTTTGACCTTTGACGTGGGTGGTTCGGAGATTGTCCTGCAGGATCTGTTCGATTCGATCTTCCCAGGTCTGCTGCCCTTGCTGGCAACCTTTGCCTGCGTTGCCCTGTACAAAAAGGGCGTCAAGACCATTTGGATCATCTTGGGCATCTTTGCAATCTGCATCATCGGAACGGGTTTGGGAGTGTTCGCGGCGGCGTAATGTTGACTGCTATGCTCGCGCGTTGGATAACTAACTGACCGTTTGAAAACGGGGCTCGGCGTAAGGCCGGCCCCGTTTTTTGTTTGAGGGATTTTCCGACCGTCCAAAAATCAACGCTCGTCCATCACTCACGTATCTCTCATCTCTCATTCGTCACTAATACGAGAGATAGCAGAAAGACGAGAGATAAATATGAGAGATGACAATGCTGCAAGGTGGCTAGGGGATCGAGACTAAGTTCCCGTATACATGTGTTTACCTGTGCGAACGTGATTTGATTGAACCGATAACGGCATTTTTGTCTCTCATCCCTCACCCATCTCTAAGCTGAGAGATAAATGAGAGATAAGAGATAATTACGAGAGATAACTGAGAGACGAGGGAAATCTATCCGCGGCATTCTCCGCGGGACCGAGCGAAAGGACGTGCAGATGAGCGAAAACGAGCTGACCGGTCTGCTTGAGT
>CAJMPM010000173.1 GCA_905215225.1 uncultured bacterium | reverse complement strand
GCTGTCGGGGGACACGCATCGCTGCCAGATTGATACCGCGCGCGGAGCAGCTGCACGTTCACCCGCGCCCCGCATCCCGCCATTTCACGCGCTGCACATCGAAACCTGCGGCAAAGCAGTTACAATAGCCCAATGTGCATCGCGCACGACGATGATATCGGCGCCCGCGACTGGGGGAGAATACATGGCAGAGCAACAGATAACGCCGGGGACTAAGCTTCAGGCGGCATTCGACGTGCCCATGGGCCAAAAAACCGACTTCAACATGCTCGCCACGTACAAAGAGGACCTGGACGAGGCGTACTTCCTTATGAGCGCGCCCATGCTCGCCGGCAGGCCGCTCATCATGGACGAAAACCAAAAGCTCCTGCTGCAATACAAAGTGGGCGAGGAGACGTTCGTGCTCGCCGGCTACCCCGAGTCGGTCGAGAAAAAGGGCATCCGCACCTACTGGAAAATGCGCAAAGTCGCCGAGCAGCGCAGCTTTGTCAAGCGCCGCGACGAGCGTTTTAAGGTCGCCATGCGCTTGACCTACCAGCGCGACAACGCGCCGACCCCCGAGCCCGAGGACGCCATGACCATCGACGTCTCGGCCGGCGGTCTGGCTATCTACCTCAACGATTACCCCGACGTGGGCGAGGCCCTGGCCGTGCAAATGCCCACGATTCGCTTGCAGGGCGAGCGACACGAGCTCCCGGAGCAGCTGGGCATCGTGTGCTGGGTGCGCCGCGCGCCCAAGGGCAGCCTGTACCGCAACGTCTGCGGCCTGCAGTTCCGTTACGCCGACGACATGGAGCGCGAGCTCGTCAAAGAATACGTCGGCTACATCCGCGCCAAATATAAGCTCTGATCGCCATGGCTCTGTTCAAGCATAACGACAACATAGATCAGGCTGCCGAGGATTTGGCCGAGGGCCAGGCTGAGGGCGCAGCTGAGGGTTTGACCGAGGGCACGTCGCAGAACGCGCCCGGCGCCAATGCCGAGGGCGCGCCCGGCGAGGACTCCGCGCACAAGCAAGCTCCCGCCTCCCGCAAGCGCTTCGGCAAGCCCAACCGCAAGCCCAAACGCAACCTCCGCGGTGTGGTGCGCATCGAGGAGCTGGAGCAGGCGCTGGCCGACCAGGACCTCGACGACATCGACCCCGACGCGGTCGTGTCCATGTATATGCCCAAGCGCCGCATGGAACGCATCGGCGCGGCGCTGCTGCGCATGGACAAGCTGCAAAAGGCCCTTGTGGTGTTGGCGCTTGCCTTTGGCGTGCTGTTCGCTCTGTCGTTTATGCAGGAAAACATGGGTAACTTCACCATCAACCTCAACCGCCTGGAGCTGTTCCGCCGCGGCGTGGCCATTGCCGACAACGGCGATTTTAACAACGCCACCGCGCGTCTGGCCGCCGACGCCTTGGACAACGGCACCAATATCGCTGCTGAGGACCTGCCCGACAACCTGGACGATATCGACGGCAGCCACAACGGCAAGAACTACGTGGCGTACACCTTCTATATCCGCAACGCCGGCAAGACCGATCTGGGTTACAGCGCCAAGCTCAAGGTGGTCAGCGCCAGCAAGGGCGTGGAGAAGGCCGCGCGCGTGAGGGTGTATCGCAACGGCGAGCCCACCACCTACGCGGCTGCTGCGGCCGATGGCAGCCCTGAGCCCAACACCGAGCCGTTTGCGTCCAAAGACGTGGTGACGACCATTAGCCACAAGAACTTCCGCGTGGGCGATGTGGACAAGTACACCGTGGTCATTTGGCTAGACGGCGACGACCCGGAGTGCGTGGACAAGATTATTGGCGGCGCGGTGGAGTTCGGGTTTGACTTTGATTCGTCCGAGACCGACGATTCGAGCCTGTTCGTTAAGTTCGTGCAGGATATTACCGACACCCTGACCGGCAACGACCCTATTAGCGCGAGCGGCAACGAGGCGCCCGATTACTACAAGGAACACAACGTGACCTGGAGTAACCGCCGCAACCAAAAGAACTCGCCCGCAGGGGGCGGGGACAAGTAGAACGAAGAAGCGCCGGGCCGGAATCGATTTTCCGGCCCGGCGCTTTTGTTATGCGGAGGCGTTGTCTTTGGAGGTAGTGCCGTTGCCAGCAGCGTCGTCCAGCAGGAACAACCGCAGCGCGAGCTTGATCGCGTAGCCCGGTTTGACCTGCGTCGCGTCTCCCATGTGCTCGTCCAGGTCACTGCAGTAGGCGTAGAGGTCGCGGATGAGGTCCGCGCCCGAGAGGGTGAACATGTAGCCCGTGTCCGAAAGCGCGTTGGGCGCTGTGGGCAGCCCCGCAGCCTGACAAAAGCTCGCAAGGTCGGGGCTCATGACGGCCTTGTGGTCGATCGCGGTGTCACGGTCCTGAGCAGCCTGCTCCTGCTTGCGGATGTACGACAATGCCGCCGCCAGCACAAAGCTGGGCGTGGGCGCATTGACGTCGTCGGCGGTGGCGACGAGCTTGCCGGCCGCTTGCGTGACCAGCCAGGCGACTTCGCGCTGGCAACGAACGACCTTGCGCGTCACCGGCTTAATCGATCCGGTGGAAACGCTTCCCTTGGGTTGATTGGCGGCAGGCATGGGCCCTCCCAACAAATAGCCCGTTTAGCAGGCAAAAATGACACGTGCCACACCAGTATAGCGAGTGGGGAAGGGCTAGGGCGAAGCACGGCGGAGGGCGTATGCATGCGTTGACGTGGCGCTGCGGTCGCAAGCCTTAAGAGGGACTTATGACTGCGCGGGAAAGAGATCAAATAAGGTAAACGATGTTCACATAGCACCACATATAGCCCGAGGTAGACCTATGAATCTGCCGGAATGTAGGCTGCCGAAAACTCATAAGGAAATCGTAAGAATTATGGTATTCTCAATTCCATGTCTAAAGGATGGGCAAGCAACATCCAACACGAAAGCGCGGGCTCCCCTTCCGGGCTTCTCGAGGGTCATCTGGGATGAATGGGGAAAGAAAGGGGTCCGCATGGATACCAAGGCATTAAAGAAGCAGATGGGCGCCGCCATCGCCATGGTCCTCGTGGCAGCCGTAGCCCTCGGCTCCGCCACCTTCGCATGGTTTGTCAGCAACAACAAGGTTACGGCGACGACTGCATCGGTTTCCGCTCAGTCGAACGCTCCGTTCCTGAAGATTGGTAAGGATACCGATACCGAGCTTACGAAGACCGAGGAGACTCAGGTTGCGGGCACCAACGATAAGGTCAAACTCTATCCGTCTCAGTGGAATCATAAAATAGATGACGCTACCTATCAGTTTGAGTCTGCATATGCATCTGATGCGAGCAAACCGGACATGCTTGTAGGCTCGCGTTTCGCCGTTGGCGGTGTTGACGCAGAACATCGTCCTGATTATGCGCTTAAGCAATCTTTCAAAATCGGCACTACGGATGATAAGGCTGGTTCGTTCCAGAATCTTAAGGTGGCATCTGTAAAGGTAAATGCTGGTGATGAGTCCGAGGGGCTCAAGAGTGCTATTTGTGTTCTTGTTAAGTGTGGAGACCAGTGGGGCGTTTACAGAGAGACCGAAGACGGCACCGAGCTGACTGCTTACGGCGATAAGACGTCTATTGTTAACAATCTGACTGGAGAAACCGGAACGTCTGTCACTGACGCTCTTGTTGCTAAGATCGCAGCAAAGACCACGGTGACCGTTGACGTTTATGTCTTCTACGACGGTTCTGCTTCCACGGTCTATTCCAAGAACCTTGCTAACTTGAATAACTGCGGTGTTACCGTTTCGTTCACTGCCACTCCTGTGAATACCGACGGCAATGTTGTCGACGCTTCTAATACGGCAAAGTCCAATTAATTTCTAAACGGTAT
>CAJMPM010000172.1 GCA_905215225.1 uncultured bacterium | reverse complement strand
GGGCCCTAACAGCGTGCCACCAAAATAGCGCGTCACTACGCAGCAAACATTTTTGAGCCCCGCGCCGCGCAGCACCTCGAGCGTCGGCATACCGCTCGTGCGGCTCGGCTCACCGTCATCGCTTTGACGCTCGCGTCCATCGACCAAAATCCACGCGGGAACATTGTGTCGAGCGTCGTAATGACGCTTGCGAACCATCTCGATAAAGGCATTCGCCTCATCCTCGGACTCAATATGGACCAGCTGGGCAATAAACCGGCTCTTGCGGTCCACAAATTCGCCCGAAACCTCAATATTCGATTGCAGAGTAAAATAGCTGTCCAACAAAGCCCCTCAACAACAAGCAAAGCAACAAACAGCCTCAATAATACGGCAAAGAGCGTACCGATTGTCAGGGTAACAAAAATGCCAAGTGGGCCTATAAGCCGGGTTCTGTCGTGAACGGTCATTTATCTTGTCTGCACGTTACCGTGCAGCTCCACGCACGCTACCCGAACGCGGACCGGGCCGGCCCATAGCGTTCCTATTCGCGCTTGCTCCGGATGGGGCTTGCCAAGCCGCCGTGTTACCACGACGCTGGTGGTCTCTTACACCACCGTTTCAGCTTTTCCCTTTACGCCTTACGACGCAGGTGGGAGTCTTCTTTTCTGCGGCGCTTTCCGTCGGATCACTCCGCCCGGCCGTTAGCCGGCATCCCGCCCTCTGGAGCCCGGACTTTCCTCACGCGTGCTGCAAGCAGCACATCGCGCGACCGTCTGGCCCACTCAGCAGTGCAAGAGTGTAGCACACCGTTGCCGCAGGCAATGGCACAACGCAAACGCTCGACACGATATACCAAGAACCGCCATGCGCTACAATGGTCCTGTCGATGGGCAACGTCGTCAGTCGAGACGCGACCGCGCTCCGCACCCCTCCGTCTACTCGGTGTGTTCCCGCCTCCTCCCCGAGGCGGGATGTCGGCATTTTTCATGCACCGACAGCCCAATAGCCTGCGAACAGCCCGGATAGCATTACGCACGGGTAGCATCGCGCGCGTCAGCAGCAAATGCAAAAAGGGACCCGTCCATTGCGGACGGATCCCTTCAAACAAGTGATCGTCAAACCGATTTACTCGGCGTCGGTCTCCTCGTCCTTCTTCTCGGAAGGCAGCGGGGTAACCTCGATCTCGACGCCCAGAGTCTCAGCAGCGGACTTCATGGACAGGGAGATACGACGACGGTCGAGGTCGATCTCCATGACCTTGACCTGAACCTTGTCGCCCACGTGGGTGACCTGAGAAGGCTGATCGACGTGCTTGTTGGCCATCTCGGAGATGTGCACCAGGCCCTCGATGCCCTCGCCCAGGTCGACGAAAGCGCCGAACGGGACAAGCTTGGTCACAGTGCCCTCGACGATAGCGCCGACGGGGTACTTCTTGACCAGTGCGCGCCACGGATCCTCGGTGGTCTGCTTGAGACCCAGGGAGATGCGCTCGCGGTTGAGATCGACGTCGAGAACCTCGACCTCGACCTCCTGGCCGACCTTGACAACCTCGGAAGGATGGTTGACGTGGTTCCAGGAGAGCTCGGAGATGTGGATGAGGCCGTCGATACCGCGGAGGTCGACGAAGGCGCCGAAGTCGACGATGGAGGAAACGGTGCCCTGGAGACGCATGCCAGACTTGAGCTTGGACAGGATCTCGGAGCGCTCGGCCTTACGGGACTCCTCGAGCACGACGCGACGGGAGAGGACGACGTTGTTGCGGTTGCGGTCCATCTCGATGACGCGGGCCTCGATGCGGGTGCCCATGTAGGAGGTGAGGTCCTTGACGCGACGGAGGTCGACGAG
Organism: uncultured bacterium; assembly: GCA_905215225.1. Taxonomy (GTDB): domain Bacteria; phylum Actinomycetota; class Coriobacteriia; order Coriobacteriales; family Coriobacteriaceae; genus Collinsella. The sequence continues at coordinate 2,011 of CAJMPM010000172.1, read as the reverse complement.
GGAAGCGGGCAGGAAGCCACGCAGGCCGATGTCGAGAATCAGGCCGCCCTTGACAACCTCGATAACCTCGCCCTCGACGTTCTCGCCGGAGTTGAACTTCTCCTCGATGCGGTTCCAAGCACGCTCGTACTCGGCACGCTTCTTGGACAGGACCAGACGACCGTCCTTGTCCTCCTTCTGGAGAACCAGAGCCTCGATGGGATCACCGAGTGCAACGATGTCTGCAGGGTTAGCGTCCTTGCGGATGGACAGCTCGCGGACCGGGATAACGCCCTCGGACTTGAATCCGATGTCAACGAGCACCTCGTCATGCTCGATCTTAACGACAGTGCCGTTAACGAGATCGCCCTCATCAAAGTCGGTAATCGTACCGTCGATGAGGTTGTTCATCTCCTCCTCGTTGACATCGTCAAGAGAGAAAATGGACGAGTTCTGAATCTCACTCAAAGGTGGACCCCTTTCGAACTACGGGGCCCCGATTGCTAGGACCTACAGAAGGGTGCGACAAGCACACAACGTTTAGGAACACTCGGGAGCCGACAGATACTAATGTGACGCTTATGCAATCACGTTCGTATAGGTTACGGGGAAATGAGTTCGATTTCAAGCGTGAACTGCGATTTTTTACTCGTGTGGAGACTTTTTCGTAATCTTATGAACACACGTCTCCACAACTTGACGATAACCAGCCAGGCATTTGGCTTTGGGGTAAAGTATCCGGAGCCAACGATTCTGGAACGATTTTCGAGAAAGGTGCCCGCGTGCTCAAAGCAGTCGTTTTCGATATGGACGAGCCGCTTCTCAGCATCAACCTTAACGCGTTCATCCTTCGCTATTTTAAGGATGTCTCTTCGATGCTCGCGGATATCGGGCGCCGCGGCCGCGGTGGCACGATGGCACGCCTCGGCACCATCCTGGTCGACCTCAACGCCAATCGCCGCAGCGGCACGGACAATCGCACCAATCTTGAGTTTTACCAAGAAGAGGTCGAGCGCAGGTGCGGCATCTGCCTCTCCGATCCCCTCATCTACGAGGCGTTTACCTACTACGACCGCGAAGTTCTTCCGTACAAGAACGACGATGTCATTAACGCCCACGCCATGCCGGGCGCACACGCCGCGCTCCAGGCCGTACAGGACGCAGGACTGCGTTGCGCGCTCTTTACCAACCCCAGCTTTCCCCAGGGGGCTATCGAGTGCCGCATGGGTTGGGGCGACCTGGCCGACGCCCCCTTTGAACTCGTCACGCACATGGGGAACACCACCCGCTGCAAGCCCGATGCCACCTACTATCTAGAGCAGCTTCAGGTGATGGGACTCGAGCCACACGAGGTCCTTATGGTGGGCTACGATCCCAATCGCGACTTCCCGTCCCCCGATTGCGGCATCCATACCGCCTTTGTGGGCCAAGGCAAGCCCAGCCGAGCCACCTGGCGCGGAACCATGGAAGACTTCGCCCGCGACTTCAACGCCGTAGTAGAAGCCTTCTACGAACACCAAGTAGCCGACGAACTGTCTTAACAAACCTGGGTTTTGCCGATCATGATGTTGAGGATCTCGACGTCGGTATCTTTCATGCCCACACGGCCCACGTAGCCCATGCTGGCGATTGTCTGCTCAACGGTATCCTGGATCAGGCCCTCGCCGGCGCGGAAGCCGCGACCCTGCATGGCCATATCATGGCCCAGAATCGCCGCATCGACGGCAGCGGAAATCTTGGCGGCACAGCTTGCCTTAGCGCCATCGCACACGATGCCGCCCACGTTACCGAGCGTGTTCGAAACCGTCGCGCCAATCTGCTCGTGCGTGCCACCACACAGCCAGGTAATCGCGGCACCGGCACCGCATGCGGCGCAAATAGCACCGCAAAACGCCGAGAGTGCACCGATATAGCTCTTGATATGCACGGCGATAAGATCTGACAGCATCACGGCGCGCACCAGGCGATCGTGGTCGCAGCGCAGGTACTCGGCATACTCCATAACGGGCAATGCGCAGGTAATGCCCTGATT
>CAJMPM010000171.1 GCA_905215225.1 uncultured bacterium | reverse complement strand
CCTTTCTGCCCGCGAGGCCGCCGAGGAGCTCGCCGAGCGCTGCCACGCCGACGTCGTTCAGGTTATCGGACGCAAGTTCTCGCTGTATCGCGAGTCCTCGCGCAAGGACATCGAGAAGATCAAGCTCGTCTAAAACCGGCTGGTCATACCGAGCAAGTCTGCGGGCGTCCGAGTGATTCGGGCGCCCGTTTTTTATCGCTCGACAAGCACGCGCTTGAGCCTGCCTTCGACCAAGCGCTCATACAGACGCCTTGTCTCAGGCTCGGGCACGCCTTGAACCTGCTCTCGCAGGTGGTGCATGTGGCCGCTGTACAGCTCAACAACATCGCGACGTCGTCCCGCCGCGCCGTAAACGCGCATGGCGCAGCGAACCATGTCCTCGCGCGCCGTCTCCTGGCGTAGCCCCGTTTCCACGAGCCAAATTGCCGATTGCAGGTCATTTTCCTCGAGAGCGGCATTCGCTCCCCCAATCATGCAGTCGATGTACTTGGATTGCATAATGTGGCGCATACGCGTAAAGAACGTGGGATTGCAACCGGTGGGAACATACAGCGGACCCGCGTAGAGCTGCTCAACCTTAAGACATAGCTCAACCAGGTGAGGCCCTCTTGCACCCATGCGGTTTCCCAGAATCTCGCGGCTCAGCTGGTCAAAGAGCCTTACATCGGTCTTAACGTAGTCGCCGTTGAGCCCTATGCACTCGTTTTGGATGAGCACGCACGACTTGCCATCCGGCGTTGGACCCAAAGCCGAGCGCAAGCGCGATACCGTCGAATACAGGTTGTTGCGCGCGGCGTTAAACTCGGCATGGGGCCACAACTCCATGGCGATTGTCTCGCGGTCGACCATGGCGTCCATACCCAACGCAAGGCGTTCGGCAAGCGTTGCCGCCTTTTTGCGGCGCCACATCTTATCCGTGATGGGAAAACCGTCGCGCTCGGCGCGAAACGCGCCAAACATGCGCATCTCAATATGGCCGATAGCATCGACAGCCTCAACCTCGCCCGCCTGGAACAGGTGCTCACTTTCGCCCTCAAAGTCATCGCGTAGTGAATACCGCGACAGCTCGCGCACCGGAAGCTTCTTGCGAATCCTGACGGCAGGCTCGCCCAGGCAATGCATCGCAAGACGCGCAAAAAGCCGATACGATGGGTCTAAAATCCCTGAGCGATTCATAGACATCCAGGCGGCAAGATCGCTATCGCGGCCCGCAGCGGCCAGATGCAGCGCCACGATCCAGGCTTCCGAGCCACCGACCTGAGTCTTGCTCATATCGAGCAGCTCCGCCTCTTCGCGAACCGATACCAGCGACGTATTGCGCAGATACGCCACGCGCTCCAGCAGCAATGCGTCTTCGCGCATGTACGTAATCGATTCGTCAGCGAGCTTGAGCACCTGAACCGCGCGGAACTTTGCGTTGACCGGCCGCCCCTCCGCCAGCGATTGCCAACCCTCCAGCAATAACCCAAACAGCTGAATTTGATTGTCGCGAACACGCACCGCAAAGCGGTCGAGCTCGCCAAATGCCACATCGTCGGTCACGGGCAAGCCCGCGAGCAGGCGCCGCGCTGCCAGCACCATGCGCAACCAAATGGATGGCGCCTTAAGCCCGCGGATATCGAGCGCCTCGAGTATCTGCGCCATCTTGTCATCGCGCTCGTCGGGTTTAGCAAACGAGCCGTCGAACAGCTCCACCAGCATATGGTCGGCCTGTATGAGAATCCCCGCGATGTCGAGCTCGCAATCATAAGCTTTGCACGCCTTGAGCTTCGCGAGAACATTGCCGTCTTCCGCTCGCTCGGTTAGGTGGCGCTTGACCTCGATATGCGCGGACAGCATGTCGAGCACCTCGCAGGATGTCTGTTCTTGCACAACAGGGTTGGCGGGAAGCCCCAGGTCATTGTCGCCGTAAAAGGCGATAGTAAGCGCCTGGGCTATTTTCCAGGTAGCGGGGTCGACCTCGCGGGCCGCTTGGTCACCCGCACGTTCGATAACGGACGCCATATACCTTGCGAGCTTTGTATTGCACACGCTGACAGCCGCCAGATACACGCCGAGTGCCTCGGCGGGTGTCGGCTCTTGCTCCTGCTTTTCCGCATTGATCATCGCCGACGCCGCACGGCAAATGTCCCCTCCGTGCCCGGTCAGGGCAAGATCGGCCCCATACTGCCCGGCAAGTTCCAATACCACATGGCGGTCCAAGAACGCGTCGGCCAGGTCCATAGCCAAATCGCATCGGCCCGCCTTGATCAAAATGCGAGCAGCCCGCGATACAAGTTCGGGACGGATCTCGGCAACAAGCTTTCGCAGCCTCAGGCGCGCGTTGTCCTTGGCCCCCAAACACCTAAAGGTGCGATCAGACGGATCCATGCCAAAAATCGGATAATCGCGCACAAAGATGGACTGGTCAACCATCGAAAGCCTCACGCCGCACGCCTCTAGCTCCGCAATGCGGCCCTCGCCCATCAGTACCATCAAACAGGCAACGGTAAACAACAGGTTGTTCTCGAGCGATGCGAGATCGGCCAGCGCCGCACCGTACACGTTGACGATTTCGTTCTCGAGCAACCCGGCAACATCGCCCTGTCCATACATTCCCGTCTGCAAGGCAGATACCAGCTCGGGTACACCCTGTGTGAGCCGATAGAAATCAAGCGATGTGCTGATTGAGAACGCCGTGGCCCATGACGAATACTCATAGGCGTGCACCTTGAGCATCTGCGCATTGACTTTTACAGAATCGCCCAGCCCGTGGATAAGCAATCGGTTGGAGGGGCGGCAGGCAATAAAGACCCCCGTCCCCGTAGCACGTAAGCTGCGGATTCGATCGATGAGATCCTCGGTTTCGTGCTGCTCGAGATTGGGCACGTTGTCGATCGCAACGAGCGAATGAGGTTTGTCCTTAAGCTCATCGGCGACAACCTCGAGCTGCATAAAGAGCTCGCGTCCAATCGCGCGGTCGGCCTCGATAATCCGAACCGGCCCTCGCGTGGGGTCCGATTTAACCTCCTGCACGTATTGCAGCAACACCGACGTCTTACCAAACCCATCGGGCGCGTAGAGCAAAACAATTCCCGCCTTGCGCCCTTTAACGATGAGCTCGTTCATCAAGCGATCGCGCCGCACCATATAGCCGCCGCCTGTCGGCATCAGCTCGAGATCGTCCGTATTGCCCAGATCGTTTTCCATGCCTGCTCCTCAACTCGACCATATGGACACCGTAACTGCAGGACCATATGAGCCGCCCCGTGAATAGCGCGACTTAGAGTTTTTAATTGTCTGCCGGTACGTGTTTGGCAAGTTTTTGTACAGCGAGGCCCGATGGTAATTTATCCCCCGACCAATAGGTCTTTGCGCAGGTCAATGCGCTTGCCAGCATGTCCCATCCCATTTGCAGTGTAGCGCAGGCGGCTATTATTATTTGAGTTGCGCAACTCGCCTACTCCTCGCTACCGCCTGCGACTCTATGGTGGCAAATGTGCATAGAATCTGCTATAGAATGAATCACAAAAATTTAAAACCCTCCAGTCAAGCACGCGGCAAGGGTTCCGTCATGTATACGCCACGGCGTATGTCCACTAAAAAGGCCCCCGCAAAGCGAGGGCCTTTTGAGAAACTATGTAAGATCGCTTGATCGCGTTACTCGCAGAGCGAAAGAGCGGCCTCGTCAGCAACGACAACGCAGTTGGTGTGCAGCTGCAGGATCGACGCCGGGCATTTGGGCGTAACCGGACCATAGCACATATCGTGCACGGCCTGAGCCTTGGCCTCGCCGTTGGCGACAACCAGGATCATGCGGGCATACATGATGGTCTGGGTACCCATGGTGTAGGCCTGGCGGGGAACATCGTCGATGCTGTCGAACAGGCG
>CAJMPM010000170.1 GCA_905215225.1 uncultured bacterium | reverse complement strand
CGTGCTATGCCGAGAAGATCTGGCGCATGATGAGCGATTTCCTCGCGCTGCCCGAGGTACGTGCGGGGTATTCGGACTACATGAGCATGCTTAACGAGCGCGGCGTTACCGCCATCAAGGAGATGGCGTTTGATGACTACTACGGCTTTGCCGACGAAATGGCTCGCCGTGAGGAATCTGGTGAGCTGACGGTTCGCGTCTCTATGATGTCGCAGCCGGTGGGTGCCGGTGCAAATCTGGCATATGCTCGCGAGGCACGAGAGCGCTTCCGGGGACCGTGCGTTCGCTTTTCCGGCTTCAACCGTATGACCGATCGCGGCGTATGGGCGGGGCTTGCCGAGATGATTGACCCCTATGAGGACACGGCCGATCCGGGCGCTGCCGGCAAGACGGTCGTCGAGGAGCCCGAACGGGATCTGATCGAGAACGAGCTGCGTGCAATTGATGCTGACGGCTTCCGATATTCCTTGCATTGCCAGGGCGACGGCGCCGTTCGTCGTACCGTGGCGCTCTATGCCTCGCTGCCTCGAGACGAGCATGGACGGATGCTTCGACGCCATGCGATTACCGATCTCGAGAACTCTGACCCGACCGATCTTGTCGAGTTTGGCAAGTTAGGCGGAATTTGCGAGGTCTATCCGCAGATTCTGACGCTGGACCGGCGCGAGGATTGCCTGTCGATGATGCGTCGACAAATTGGCGAGACGCGACTTTTGCACAGCTGGAATCGCCGCGGCATGGAAGATTCCGGATGCACGGTGTGCTGTGGAACGGATTTGCCGCTGTTGATTCCGAGCCTGGGCGAGTCAATCTTCAGCGCGTGCGGCGGATTCTTCGCCGACGGACTGCCCGTGAATGAGGCCAACGTGCTGACGCTTGTCGAGCTCTTGCGCGCTTGGACTGCCGGGGGCGCGTACGATCTGATGCGCGAAGACGAGCTGGGTACGCTCGAGGCCGGCAAGCTTGCCGATATCTGCGTGCTCGATCGGGATGTGTTCGACCTCGATTATCGCGACGCACGCGATCTTGCGGTTGATATGACGATGTCGGACGGACAAATCGTGTTCGATCGAAATAAGGAGGCATAGGATGTCTGAATCCAAGCCGACGCTGCGCCGCGAGCAGATTGCGGGCATGAATATCCACTACATCATGTGGTCGCTCGATTACTTCCTTGATGTGCAGCAGCGTTTGGGCTTTGAGTCCATTGAGCTGTGGTGTGCAGAGCCGCATGTGACGCTCGACCATACGGGCTACTTTGAGGCTGAGGTCCTGGCGAAAAAGGCTGCAGACCGTGGGCTTAGGTATCGTACTCTGTGCCCCGAGAATGTTGTCTATCCTTGGCAGTACTGCGCACGCAAGCCGCTGCATGAACAGCGCAGCCTGGCGTACTTTAAACACGGCATTGAGCTTGCCGAGGTACTTGGGTGCGACCGTATGTCCGTCAACTCGGGCTGGGGCGACTGGGACGAGGACCGCGAGGAAGCCTGGAAGCGCAGCCGCGAGCACTTGTCCATTCTGGCGGAGTATGCCGGCGAGCACGGTCTGGTGCTTACGATGGAAAGCCTGCGTCCCGAGGAGAGCAACCTTGTGACGACGGTTTCCGATGCGAAACGCATGATTGACGAGGTCGCGAGCCCGTACTTACAGCCCATGGTTGATACAACCGCGATGGGCGTTGCAGGCGAGACGCTCGAGGACTGGTTTGCCGCCTTTGGTGATGGGGCAATTCACGAGATGCACTTTATCGACGGTGACCCGTATGGCCATCTGGTGTGGGGCGATGGCAAGCACGATATGGACGCCTTCGTCGCCACACTCAACGCCCATGGTTTCGACGGTATGCTGGGCCAGGAAATCACGGACGGTCGTTACTACGATGACCCGGCGGCGGCAGATGCCAAGAACATGGCCGCATTCGAGAAATATCTGATTGACTAAAACAACCATCGGCCACGCAGCCAACGTCATTGATTGCGGGCCAAACAAGAAAGGAACTGGATATGAACGCACACGATCTGATCAAAGAGGCAATTGCCGAGAAGGGCAAGTTCGACAGCGTCTACTGGATTGCTTGCGGTGGCTCCATGATCGATTTGATCCCGGCTCATGAGCTTCTGCAGCGCGAGGCAACCACCTTCACTTCGTATATCTATACGGCTCGCGAGTTCGATATCATGCGTCCGCGTCGTCTGGGCGAGAAGTCCCTGGTCATTGCCTGCAGCCACAGCGGCAACACCCCCGAGGTCGTCGAGGGCTGCGAGATTGCCCTTGCTGCCGGCGCTACGGTGATCGCCCAGACCGACAACGCTGGATCCAAGATCGACTCCGGCGAGTGGACCACGTGGGTCTACCCGTGGGGCGAGGGCGTGCCGCAGGCCGAGGTCCCCGCTGGCATTTCGCTGTCGCTTGCGGCCGAGCTGCTCGATCAGCAGGAGGGCTACGCCGATCTTGCCGATATGTATGCCGGTATCGCCGAGATGGATAAGATTCTTCCCCCGGCACGTGAGAAGGTAAATGCCGAGCTGGGCGATCGTTTTGCCAAGCTTTGCCAGGAGCACGAGTTCTTCTACATTCTGGGCAGCGGTCCCAACTTTAGCCAGACCTACGGTTTCGCTATCTGCTCTCTTATGGAGATGCAGTGGCAGCACTGCAGCTACATCCACTCTGCCGAGTACTTCCACGGCCCCTTCGAGGCTACTCAGGATGGCGTTTTTTACTTCCTGCAGATGGGCTCCAGCGAGTGCCGTGCTATGGACGAGCGCGCCCTGGCGTTCCTTAAGACGCATACCGATACGCTGATGGTGCTTGATGCCAAGGAGTACGGTATGGAAGCCGTGCCGGCGAGCGTCCGTGCCTATCTGGACCCGGTGCTGTTCTACGCCATGAACTGCGAGCTGCGTGCTGCACGCGGCAAGGTGTTTGACCATGATCCCGATTTCCGTCGCTACATGGGCGTCGTCGAGTACTAGAAGGGTAAATACCATGGCATTTAACGTTAACGCGCTCGGATTTGGCGACAACGTCGTCGACCGCTACGAGCATATCCACACCATGTATCCTGGCGGCAACGCGGTGAACTTCGCCGTGTATGCCAAGAAATGCGGTGCCGCACGCTCCGCATACATGGGCATTTTTGGCAATGACGCCGCTGCCGAGCATGTCATTGCAAGCCTCGAGGATGAGGGTATCGAGCTTGACAAGTGCGAGCAGATGATTGGCGAGAACGGAGCGGCTCGCGTGACCGTCGTTGACGGTGACCGTGTCTTCCTCGGCTCCAACGAGGGCGGTATCCGTGGCGATGCGCGCTATGTCCTCGATCGCTTTGACCTTGCGTACATGAAACAGTTCGATGTGGTTCATTCGGGCAACTATTGCTTTACCGAGCGCGAGCTGCCCAAGTTGAAGGCTGCGGGCGTCACGGTCTCTTTTGACTTTTCGGACGACTCTACCGACGAGTACTACGAGCAGATTGCGCCCTACGTCGATTTCGCCTTCTTTAGTGCGGCGGATGCCGCGAGTGAGGACGAGTTTCGCGAGCGTCTGGCATGGGTGAGGGGTCTAGGTCCGCGTTTCGTATCGGCAACGGCTGGCGCTGAGCGCTGCATTGCCTATGACGGCGAGCGCTACTACCGCCAACTGGCTAAACCGGTAACGGATATGAAGGACACCATGGGTGCGGGCGACTCGTTCCTGACTTCGTTCCTGATGTGCTATCTCGATTCCGCCAAGCGTGGTGAGGATGGCGCCTAGACCATCGAGCGCGCGCTTGACTTTGCTGCCGGGTTTGCTTCGACCGTGTGCGGCATGGAAGGTTCTTGGGGCCACGGAGCGCCAATCGTCGAATAGCCGAGCGGTCCCGGGGGGGGGGTGCAGGATCCTCCCCGGGACCTCGTGTGCAAAACATGCCAAAAATGAGTAATGTATCCATTCCGGTAACAGTACTCATATTTGGCATTT
>CAJMPM010000169.1 GCA_905215225.1 uncultured bacterium | reverse complement strand
GCCAAAATGAACCTGTCCCTTTTTGGTCGGTGCGAAATGGGTAATACTAAAGAGTTATCCGACCAGATGGGAATTAATCGATGGCCTATATCGAATTCAAAGACGTCATCAAGGCATACGGCGAGGGCGACGCCCGCATTCACGCACTCGACGGCGCGAGTTTTACGGTCGAGCGCGGTGAGCTCGCCATCATTTTGGGTGCTTCAGGCGCCGGTAAAACGACGGCGCGCAACATCTTGGGCGGCATGGACTCGGCAACTTCCGGCACCGTGACGGTGGACGGGCGCGACGTGAGCTCCGCTAACGAGGCGCAGCTCGTGGAATACCGCCGCGCCGACGTCGGCTTTGTCTTCCAGTTCTACAATCTGGTCCCCAACCTGACGGCCCTCGAAAACGTTGAGCTCGCAGCTCAGATTTGCCCCGATTCGCTCGATGCCGAACAAACGCTTCGCCAGGTTGGCCTGGGCGAGCGCCTGGGCAACTTTCCGGCACAGCTTTCGGGCGGCGAGCAGCAGCGCGTGTCCATCGCCCGCGCGCTGGCCAAGAACCCCAAGCTGCTTTTGTGCGATGAGCCCACGGGTGCACTCGACTACAAAACCGGCAAGCAGATCTTGCAGCTGCTGCAGGATACCTGCCGCAAGCAGGGCATTACGGTCATCATCATCACGCACAACTCCGCGCTCGCGCCCATGGCCGATCGCCTGATTCGCTTTAAGAGCGGCCGCGTGGAGAGCGAGACGGTCCAGCAAAATCCCGTGCCTATCGAGACGATCGAGTGGTAGCGCCCATGGACCAGGACCGCCAAAACAGCCAAAACCACGATACGGAGCACGCGGGCCGCGACCGGGAGTTCGCGACCTACCGTACCGCTCAAAGCTCAAACGATATGGTGCCGACGGTGTTTCGCCGCGGTGTCTACCGCACGATTCGCGGCAGCCTCAAACGCTTCTTGTCTATCGTCGTGATCACCGCGCTCGGCGTGAGCGTGATGTGCGGCCTTAAGGCGGGCTGCGAGGACCTGTGCGATTCGGTTGACGCCTACTTTGACCAGCAGAATGTCTATGACATTAACGTGCAGTCGACCTATGGCCTGACTGACGATGATCTCGACGCCATCCAAGAGGTCGATGGCGTCGAAACGGCCGAGGGCATCTACACCGAGACCGCCTACACCGCCGTGGGCACAACGCGCGAGCGCGTGGTCGTGCAAAGTCTCTCCAAGGAGAATATCGATCAGCCAGTGCTCGTGAACGGCGATTTGCCCGAGAGCGCCGATGAGGTCGCGGTGACTTCGAAGTTCCTGAAGGCTTCGGGCAAAAAGCTCGGCGATACGGTGAGTTTTGCCGCCAATGACGCGAGCTCGTCCAACCAAAGTGCCAAGGATCAGTTTGCCGCGGGCGATTACACCATTACGGCCGAGGTCCTCGATCCTACCGACGTGAGCTCCGACTCGACAGTCAACGCCTTTCGCGCTGCTTCGGCTGCGGACTATAAGTTCTATGTGAGCGAGGACGCCGCGACATCTTCTTCCTACTCCGCGGTCCACGTGGTCGTCGAGGGAGCCAAGGATCTCAACTCATATTCGGATGCCTACGCGGCAAAGATCAATGAGGTCAAGGGCAATATAGAGAAGATCCGCGAGGAGCGTGAGAAGGCGCGCGCTCAGGAGCTGACGGTCGACACGCCGACAAGCTTGGATGCGGCCGAGCGTCAGGCCGCCATGCTCTTTGGGATCGAGCAGGACAACATCAATCGCATGGCCGAGGGCAGCGACGAGCGTGCGCAGGCGCAAGCCGACCTGGACCAGCGCCGTGCCGCCGCCGACCAACAGTTTGCCGACGCCCGCGCCGAGCTTTCCGATCTGGGAGAATGCACCTGGTACATCCAGGACCGCGGCAATATCGCAAGCTACTCGAGCGTGGAGAGCGATAGCTCGTCAATTGAAGCCATCGCCACGGTGTTCCCGTTCATCTTCTTTATCGTCGCCGTGCTCATCAGCCTTACCACCGCCACGCGTATGGTCGAGGAGGAGCGCACGCTCATCGGCCTGTATAAGGCGCTCGGCTATTCGCGCGGACGCATCCTGTCCAAATACGTGGACTATGCGCTGTGGGCATGTCTGATCGGCGGCGTGCTCGGCAACATCATCGGATTTGTGGGCCTGCCGCTGTTCCTGTTTACGGTGTTCGACGACATGTACTCGCTGCCCCAGATGCTGCTCTCGTACGACATCGTGTCCTCAATCGTCTCGGTGGCGCTGTTTGCCGTGGGCGTGGTGGGCGCCACGATTATCGCCTGCCGCCACGAGATGGCCGAGACGCCAGCCTCGCTCGTGCGTCCCAAGGCCCCGCGCGCCGGCTCGCGCATTCTGCTCGAGCGTATCGGATTTATCTGGCGCCGCATGGGCTTCTTAAACAAGGTGGCGGCGCGTAACCTGTTCCGCTACAAAAAGCGCGCCTTTATGACCATCTTCGGTATCGCCGGCTGCACGGCGCTCGTGATCTGCGGTATGGGCATCCGCGATACGTCGGTGGCGCTTTCGCCCAAACAGTACGGGCATATCACGCGCTACGACCTGCTGGCGGTCGCCAATCCCGACGATTTTTCGCAGACGTGCGCGGCATTGGATGAGCGCAGCGCGGCCAATGATTTCAACGTGACCGTGACCTCGACCCTGCCGATTATGACCGACAACGTCACCTTTACGTTTGGCGGCAAGAGCGAGACCGTGCAGCTGATCGTGGTGCCCGATAACCGCACGAGTGACTTGGGCGATTACGTGCGTCTGGAGGATGAGTCCAAAGAACCGCTGTCTTTGCGTGACGGAGACGTGTATCTGAGTAAAAGTTCACAGCTGGTGCTGGGGATTCAGCCGGGCGATACGGCTCACGTCCAGGATTCGTCGCTCAATGTTGCCAAGGTCAAAGTCAGCGACATTTCGCTTAACTATCTGGGCAACACGCTTTACATGACGCAGGGCACCTATGAGCGCGCGTTCGGTCGAAGCGCACGTCTTAACGGCGTCTTTGTGTTGCTTAAGGGTTCGTCGGCCGACCAGATTGCGTTTAGCAAGAATCTTAAGAGTGACGGTTGGCTTACGATTTCGAGTACGGCCGAGCATTGGGAAAACTATGAGGCGAACTTTACGATTATCAATTCGGTCGTGGTGCTCGTGACCTTTATGGCGGCGTGCCTATCGTTTGTGGTGGTGTTTACGCTGTCCAACACGAATATCTCCGAGCGCGAGCGCGAGCTGGCGACCATCAAGGTGCTGGGCTTCCGCCGTGGCGAGGTACACCATTACGTCAACAAGGAGACGTTGATCCTCACGGCGATTGGCACCGCACTGGGCGTGCCGCTGGGTGGCCTGCTTGCCGAGAGCTTTACGTACATCCTGCAGATGCCGTCGCTGTACTTTGACGTCGAAGTCGAGCCGCTGAGCTACGTGCTTGCCGTGGTGCTTTCCTTCGGCTTTACGTTTATCGTCAACCTCGCCACCAACCGTACCCTCAATAAGATCGACATGGTCGGCGCCCTCAAGAGCGCCGAGTAGCCTGCCAAAAAGGGACAGGTTTATTTTGGCAGGTTTTATCTGGGCAAACGCCGGACAACCATTAGATGGCCCGGCGTTTGTTGCTTTGCTATCTTCTGCTCGCAAGCGTTGATGAGAGGCTCTCTTTAGCCTTCGAGATTGGGCTTGAATGGGTTGTATGCCACAAAACGGGCCTATCTACTACGTTTAATTGGATACCCTCAACTATGCCGGGAAAACGAAAAATAAAACCGCAGGTAGAAGGCCTGTCGATTTTCGAAAAAGGCGGTCATGGTTGGCCTCATCGAGTTAAACGTAGTAGATGGCCCCTTTTCGTGGCGGACCATCAAACGAACGCCGACGCTTGTGCTGTAGCCGCTCCGATCATTCGTAAGTTGCGGTGGAATAGTTCCTATACTCGACTACTCAAGGCTAAAAGGGGGTGCGGAC